>DAIMZS010000070.1:0-2772 GCA_036733825.1 Rudaea sp. | reverse complement strand
GCCTGGGGCGTGCCGTACGTGGCGACGATGCTCGGGCTCAAGCAGGTCTATCCGGGCAAGTATGAGCCGGCGCGCCTGCTCGCGCTGCGCCGCAACGAACGCGTGACGTTCTCGCACTGCGTGCCGACGATCCTGCAGATGCTGCTCGACGCGTTCGGCCCGGAAGATGAGGCATTGGCGCAGTGGCGCCTCATCGTCGGCGGCTCGATCGTGCCGCGCGCGCTGCTGCGCGCCGCGCAGGCGAAGGGCATTCGCGTTTTCACCGGCTATGGAATGTCGGAGACGTGCCCGGTGCTGACTCTCGCGCGTTCGCTGTTGCCGGACGGCGACGCGCGCGACGCCGAGCTGTGCAGCGCCGGGCACCCGATACCGCTCGCGCAGGTGCGCATCGTCGACGAGGCGATGCGCGACGTCGCTGCCGACGGCGCGGCGCAGGGCGAATTGGTCGCGCGCGCGCCGTGGCTGACCGCGTCGTACGCGAACGACGCCAACGCCACGCGCGCATTGTGGCGCGGCGGCTGGCTGCATACGCAGGATGTCGCGACTGTTTCCGGCGACGGCCGCGTGACGATCCGCGACCGCCTCAAGGATGTGATCAAGACCGGCGGCGAATGGATTTCTTCGTGCGAGATGGAGGATCTTGCGATGCGCCACCCCGACGTGGCGATGGCCTCGTTCATCGGCGTGGCGGACGCGCGCTGGGGCGAGCGGCCGGTCGCGTTCGTCGTGCCGAAAAAGGACGCCGCGGTCGATCTCGCCAAGCTGCGCGCGCACCTGCAGACGCATGTCGAGAAAGGCGAGATCAGCCGCTACGCGCTGCCTGACGAAGTCGTCTTGATCGACGCGCTGCCGCGCACGAGCGTCGGCAAGATAGACAAGAAGCGCCTGCGCGAGATTTTTGCCCAACGGGAGAACGCAACCATTCGCTAGTAGGTATGGCGCAGCGCAGCGTTGCGATTTGCGGCGGGGCTGATAAATTCGCCCCGGCGAAGAACCGGACGCGACCGGCGATGCGACATGTTTTTTCCTGCCCGCGGACTCTTTTCGACGCTAATATTGGTAGCGCTAACATTTCTGGAGAGAATTGCGCATGAGTCTCGTGATCGGCATCGACGTCGGCACGCAAAGCACCAAGCTGCTCGCCTACGATCCGGCGGCCCGCCAGGTCGTCGCCACGCATGGCCACGCTTTGGAATTGATCGCGCGGGAAGACGGCACGCGCGAACAGCGCGCCGAATGGTGGATCGATGCGATCCGCGCCTGCTTCGCCAAGCTCGACCCGGCGCAGCGCGCGCGCGTCGTCGCCATCGGCGTGTCCGGCCAGCAGCACGGCTTCGTGCCGGTGGACGCGGCGGGCAGCGTGCTCGCGCCGGCGAAGCTCTGGTGCGACACGAGCACCCAGGCCGAGTGCGAAGAGATCATCGCCGCGGCGGGCGGGATGCGGCGTTGCGTCGAGCTGGCCGGCAATCCGATCCTCGCCGGCTACACCGCTTCCAAGCTGCCGTGGACGCGCAAACACCGGCCGGACGCGTATTCGCGCCTGGCGTCGATCCTGCTGCCGCACGATTACGTGAACTTCTGGCTGACCGGCGAGCGCTGGATGGAGTGCGGCGACGCCTCCGGCACCGGCTGGCTCGATGTGCGCACGCGCCGCTGGTCCGCACCGATGCTCGCCGCGATCGACGCGCAGCGCGATCTCGCCGCGCTGCTGCCGCCGCTCGTCGAGGCCGACGCCGGTTTCCCGATTGCGCCGAGGATCGCGGACGAACTGGGAGTGCCGCGCAACGTGCGCATCAGCGCTGGCGGCGGCGACAACATGATGGCGGCGATCGGCACCGGCAATGTCGCGCCCGGAATGTTGAGCATGAGTCTCGGCACCTCGGGCACCTTGTTCGCCTACGCCGATCGCCCCGTGATCGACGATGGGGGAGGCTGGGCTGCATTTTGTTCGTCGACCGGCGGCTGGCTGCCGCTGATCTGCACGATGAACTGCACCGTGGCGACCGAGAGCGTCGCACGCCTCTTCGGCTTCAGTGCGCGCGACGGCGATACGGTGATGGCGGACACGCGCCCCGGTGCCGACGGTCTCGTCATGCTGCCGTTCTTCAACGGCGAGCGCACGCCGGATCTGCCGCAGGCGCGCGCCGCGCTGCACGGCATGAATCTCGACAATCTCACCCGTGGCAACGCCTATCGCGCGGCGATGGAAGGCGCGACCTACGCGCTGCGCAGCGGCTTCGACGCGCTGCAGGCGGCCGGCATGCGCTTCGATGCGATTCGCCTCACCGGCGGCGGCAGCCAGAGCGCGGCGTGGCGGCAGATGGTCGCGGACATTTTCGAACTGCCGGTCGACGTGCCCGAGCACAGCGAAGGCGCCGCGTTCGGCGCCGCGCTGCAGGCGCTGTGGGCCCACGACCACGCGGGCGGCGGCAACGCCGACATCGCTGCGCTCGCGCGCGAACACGTGCGCTGCGCGCCGGCGCTGTCGGTGCGCCCCGACGCTGCTGCGGCGGCGGCTTACCGCGATCCGTACCGCCAATTCCTGCGTCATCTGGAATCGGCGAAACAGTTTTATACAAACCACAGCTGAGTGACGGTTTTATGAGCACACCATTTATCGGCAAGCGCGAATACTTCCCCGGCATCGGCCGCATTCCGTACGAAGGAGTGGGTTCGGACAACGCGCTGGCGTTCAAGCATTACGAGGCGAACAAGACGATCGGCGGCAAGACGATGGCCGAGCACCTGCGCTTTGCGGTGTGCTACTGGCAC
>DAIMZS010000069.1:10244-12621 GCA_036733825.1 Rudaea sp. | reverse complement strand
GGCGCGAGCACGTCCATCGCGGCGACGGTTTTGCCGTCGTCGTTGAGGCGCATGTAGAACGCCTTGATCGCTTCCGGATAATTCATCACGACCACGGGACGGCCGACGTGCTTCTCGGTCAGATAGCGCTCGTGCTCGGTCTGCAGGTCGGTGCCCCAGGCGACCGGGTATTCGAATTTCTGCCCGGCGTTCTGCAGGATCTTCACCGCCTCGGTGTAGTCGATGCGCTCAAAGGGAGCTTTCACGAATTCCTCCAGGCGCGTGATCGCGGACTTTTCCTGGCGCTCGGCGAAGAATTTCATGTCGTCCATGCGCTCATCGAGCACGGCCTGGAAAATGTACTTGAGGAAATCCTCGGCCAGGGTCGCGTCGTCGTTGAGGTCGGCGAAGGCGATCTCGGGCTCGATCATCCAAAACTCGGCGAGATGGCGCGTGGTGTTCGAGTTCTCGGCGCGGAAGGTCGGGCCGAAGGTGTAGACCTTGCTCAGCGACAGGGCGTAGGCCTCGACGTTGAGCTGGCCGGAAACGGTGAGATAGGTTTCCTTACCGAAGAAATCCTGGTTCCAGTCGATACGGCCTTTGTCGTCGCGCGGCAGGTTGGCGAGGTCGAGCGTGGAGACGCGGAACATCTGGCCGGCGCCTTCGGCGTCGCTCGCGGTAATGATCGGCGTGTTGATCCAGAAGAAGCCGCGCTCATGGAAGTAGCGGTGGATCGCCTTGGCGATGCAGTCGCGCACGCGCGTGACCGCGCCGAAGGTGTTCGTGCGCGGGCGCAGGTGGGCGACTTCGCGCAGGTATTCCATCGTGTGCGCTTTGGGCTGGATCGGGTAGGTTTCCGGATCCTCCACCCAGCCGACGACGTCGACCTTCGACGCCTGAATCTCGAACGCCTGGCCTTTGCCCTGCGAGGGCACCAGCGTGCCTGTCGCGATCACGGCGCAGCCGGCGGTCAGGTGGGCGATTTCGTTCGCATAGTTCGGCAGCGTGTTCTGCGCGACGACCTGGATCGGATCGAAGCAGGAACCGTCGCTGACGTTGACGAACGACAGCCCGGCTTTCGAATCGCGCCGGGTGCGCACCCAGCCCTTGACCGTGACTTCGTTGCCGGCCGCAATGGAACCGGACAACGCTTGCTTGACGCTGGCGATGGACATGCCTTGAAACTCCATATGGATTGCCCACATTTTGTAGTGCGGGCGCGTTTGTTTGTAGGCGCGCATGATAACGAAACCGCGCTGTGCTGTAGAATCCAAGTCCGCATGAACATCCAACTCACCGCCGCCGCGCGTACGCGCATGCAACAGTTCCTCAGCGCCCATCCGCAGGCGGCCGGGGTGCGTTTCGGCGTGCGCAAGACGGGGTGCTCGGGCTATGCCTATGTCGTCGATATCGCCGACGGCGTCGCCGCGAGCGATCAGGTCATCGAGCAGGACGGCGTCAAGCTCGTGATCGACGACAAAAGTTTGGCCTTCGTCGACGGCACCGAGATCGACTTCACCCGGCAGGGCC
This sequence comes from Rudaea sp., assembly GCA_036733825.1. Taxonomy (GTDB): domain Bacteria; phylum Pseudomonadota; class Gammaproteobacteria; order Xanthomonadales; family Rhodanobacteraceae; genus Rudaea. Next base: position 11,112 of record DAIMZS010000069.1, on the reverse strand, counting down.
TCAATTCCGCGTTCGTCTTCCGCAACCCGAACTCGACCGGCGAATGCGGCTGCGGCGAGAGCTTTACGGTCGACTAGCGCCGTTCGAGACGGTATTCCGCCCGGGCGAGTTGCGCCAAGGTGATGATTCTTCTATAATTCCGAGTTCCCCGCTGCGCCTACATGCCGGCAGGGCCTTGCCTCACCGCCTGCGCGGGAGGCTGTCGCGACGAAAATCCCTTCGTCCGATACCCACAAGGAGCCAACATGCGTCATTACGAAGTCGTGTTTCTGGTCCACCCTGACCAGAGCGAGCAGGTGCCCGCGATGATCGAGCGTTACAAGACGCTGATCGAGGGCGGCCAGGGCAAGATCCACCGCCTCGAAGACTGGGGCCGCCGTCAGCTCGCCTATCCGATCAACAATCTCGCCAAGGCGCACTACGTGCTGCTGAACATCGAGTGCGGTCCGGACGTGGTCAAGGAACTGCAGACCGGTTTCCGCTTCAACGATGCGGTGCTGCGTCACCTGATCATCCACCGCGACGAGGCGATCACCGAGCAGTCGTTCATCCTCAAGAACAAGGACGACAAGGGCGGCCGCCGCCGCGATGGCGAAGAAGTCATCGGCTTCGGCGGTGAAGATTTCGACGACCGTCCGCGCGCCCCGCGCGCTCCGCGTCCCGCCGCTGCTGCCGAATAAGAGGAAACGACCATGAGCAAGTTTTTCCGCCGCAAGAAGTACTGCCGTTTCACCGCCGAAGGCGTGACCCTGATCGACTACAAGGATCTCAACACCTTGCGTCAGTACCTCACCGAAACCGGCAAGATCGTGCCGAGCCGCATCACCGGCACGAAGGCGCGCTACCAGCGCCAGCTGACGACCGCGAT
>DAIMZS010000069.1:0-10144 GCA_036733825.1 Rudaea sp. | reverse complement strand
GGGGGAGAGGGGCTTAAAGAACGAACAATTCGGACAACATCAACCTGCTGCGTCGAACTCATTCCGGCGCTAACGAATCGGAGAAGAAAATGGAACTGGTCCTTTTGCAGAAAGTGAAAAACCTCGGCGGCCTTGGCGACAAGGTGAAGGTCAAGCCGGGTTATGGCCGCAACTATCTCGTGCCGCAGGGCAAGGCCGTGCCGGCCACCGAGAAGAACGTGGCCGAGTTCGAGAAGCGCCGCGCCGAGTACGAGGCCAAGGCGAACTCGATCCTCGCCGCCGCCGACACGCGCAAGGCCGCGCTCGAAGGCGCCGCGATCACGCTCAAGGCGAACGCGAGCCCCGAAGGCAAGCTCTTCGGCTCGGTCGGCCCGCGCGATATCGCCGACGCGTTCACCGCCGCCGGCCATCCGCTGGAGAAGAGCGAAGTCGTCATGGGCGAAGGTCCGATCCGCCATACCGGCGAGTTCGAGGTCCACGTGCACCTGCACGCCGACGTGCATACGACGGTCAAGGTCACGGTCACCGGCGAAGAGTAAGCCCAAGATTCGTCGCACGATCGAAAGAGGCGCCTTTGTGGCGCCTCTTTTTTTTGGAACATCCGCTGGACTCAGGCGCGCTGGACGGCCAGAAAGCGCCGGTTGCGCAGCAGCGCGGCGGCGACCAGCGAGACCAGGGCGCCGATCGGGAAAATTTCGATGAACGTCATCGGCAGCCGAAACAGCGGGTTGGCGTAGCTGACCTTCATCGCTTCCATCTCGGCGGTGAACTTCGCCAGCGCTTCGCCGGAGACGCCGCTCGCTCTCTTCTGCTCGATCACGGCGGCGGCGTACTGGCCGATGAAATCCATGTGCGTCGTGGCGAGCACGCCTTCCCAGGCAACGACGTAAACAATGCTGGCAACCACACTGATGCCCAGGCCCAGACCGAACGCCGGCCAGAAGCGGATCACGCCGCCCAAGTCGGTATCGCGATGCCGCTTGACGGCGATGAAGACGAGGCTGAACGCGATCAGCATCGTCGTGTAGCCGATGATCATGCTCCAGTTGAGCGAGATCCGGCCGTGCAGGAGCACGATCGAACTGAACATCGGTACGCCGACGATCAGGCCGGCAAGAACGCCGTAGCGCAGGATGATGCGGAACATGGGGTTTGCCTCCGTGTGGATGGGGAGCCGATTAACCGCCGCCGAAGGCCCGCCGGCAATCATCCAAACGGGTGATTTCAGCAAATCGACCCGAATGGACGGCTTTCAGCGGACGATTCCGAGTTCTCTCGCCTTCGCGATCGCATCGGTCCGCCGCTTCGCGCCGAGCTTTTCAAACAGGCGCGCGACGTGCGTCTTGACCGTGTTCGGCGAGACGTCGAGTTTTCTGGCGATTTCCTTGTTCGAACGGCCCGCGGCGATTTCGGTGAGCACGGTCAGTTCGCGTGGGCTAATGCCGAGCGAGGCCTGCGCGCGCGGATTGCCGTCGAACGCAGCGGCAGGCGACTTCACCACGCGCATGCCGATGTAGATGCCCAGGGCGAGAAAGCCGGTGCCGATCAGGAACGTGGCGATGTCGGCGAAATGCGTGCGCATCACCCGCTGATAATCGAGCAGCGCGAGCACGAGCGTCCCCGCCGCCAGCAGGGCGCCGTAGCCGACCGCCTGTTTCCAGATCGCCCCCTTCATGCGGTCACCTTATCACGGGCGGCTTTCGCCGGTTCAAGCGGGCAGGTCCGGTTGCAGCGGGCAGGTGCGCGCCGACAATTTCCACAAGTTATCCACTGGCGAGCCAACAAGGGAATGTGAAAACATCCTCTCCCCCAACTGCGCGCGATTCTCCGTTGTTGAGACGACGGCGAATCAGAATAAAGCGCAGCGCAACCGACCACTCGCCGCAAAATAAGAAAATAAACCATGGCCGCTTCTCCCGACCGTTTTCAGCCCGCGCGCGTCGACGCGCTGCGGGTGCCGCCGCATTCCATCGACGCCGAGCAAGCCGTGCTCGGCGGCCTCATGCTCGACGCGCACGCGTGGGAGCGCATCGCCGACAAGCTCGTCGAGGACGACTTCTACCGCAAGGACCATCGCCTGATCTTCCGCGCGATCGGCGAGCTGTCGAACAAGAACATGCCGTGCGACGCGGTGACGCTGGCCGACTGGTTCGAGTCGAACAAGCTGTCCGAACTCGTCGGCGGATCGAGCTACGTGATCGAGCTCGCCAACGCGACGCCGAGCGCGGCGAACATCGGCGCGTACGCGGACATCGTGCGCGAGAAATCCGTGCTGCGCCAACTGATCGAGGCGGGCACGAAGATCGCCGGCGACGGCTTCCAGCCGGAAGGGCGCTCGACCCAGGAAATCCTCGAAGGCGCGGAACTGGAAGTGTTCCGCATCGCCGAGGCCGGCGCACGCGGGCGCAAGGGGTTCACGCCGATGCGCGCGGCGGTGAAGGAAGCGTTCCAGATCCTGCATCACCGCTACGAGAACAAGGGCGCGGTCACCGGCCTGCCGACCGGCTTCGCCGATCTCGACGACATGCTCGCCGGCCTGCAGTCGTCCGATCTCATCATCCTCGCCGCGCGCCCGTCGATGGGCAAGACCGCGCTCGCGGTCAATATGGCCGAGCACGCGGCGATCAAGTCGAAGAAGGCTGTCGCGATTTTTTCGATGGAAATGTCGGCCTCGCAGCTCGCGTTCCGTCTGATCTCATCCTTGGGCCGCATCAACCAGCAGCATCTGCGCACGGGCGACATCCAGGAAGAGGAGTGGCCGCGTGTGACGAGCGCGATCACGCTGTTGTCCGACGCGAAAATTTTCATCGACGACACGCCGGCGTTGTCGCCGGGCGAACTGCGCGCGCGCGCGCGGCGCTTGAAACGCGAGCACGACCTCGGTCTGATCGTGATCGACTACCTGCAGCTCATGCAGGTGCCGGGCAACAAGGAAAACCGTGCGACGGAAATTTCCGAAATCTCGCGCGGCCTCAAGGCGCTCGCGAAAGAACTCAATGTGCCCGTGATCGCGCTCTCGCAGCTCAACCGCTCGCTCGAACAACGCACCGACAAGCGCCCGATGATGAGCGACTTGCGCGAATCGGGCGCGATCGAGCAGGACGCCGACGTGATCCTGTTCATCTACCGCGACGAGTACTACAACCCCGACTCGCCCGACAAAGGCCAGGCCGAAGTCATCATCGGCAAGCAGCGTAACGGCCCGACCGGGTCGGTGAAGCTGACCTTCCTTGGTCAATACACGAAGTTCGAGAATTTCGCCGCCGACAGTTACGGCAGCTACGATTGAGATGTGTAAAAAGGCCCGGCGCATCGCGCGCCGGGCTGCGGACCCAGCCCATTCGCCGCAAGGTTTACCCGCCGGTCCGGGCGTTGTGGCCGCCCGTGAATGCGACGACGAAAGCTCGCGCTCTCGTCGCCGTCCGGCGCAGTGTGGCTTACTGCTGCAGCGCGGCCACGGTGGCGTCGTCGAGCTGGCCCGACGCCGGCAGTCCGCGGATCTTCTGGAACTTGCTGATCGCAGCCGAGGTTCCCGGACCGGAGACGCCGTCGACCTTGCTCGTGTACAAGCCGAGCGTGGCGAGCTTGCGTTGCGCATCGGCGACGGACAGGGCCGGGTCGCTTGCCTTGGTCGCTCCGTCCACCGCGAGTTGGCCGCCGGTACCGAGGCCGCCGGCGACGCGCTGCGGCGCATACTGGCGCACCGCGCGCACCATTTGATTGTAGGAGTCCAGGAACGCACCGGCGATGACCTTGCCCTGTGGCGTGTTGTTGTACGCGCCGACGCCCGCGCCGGCGCTGGTGCCGATGCCGAGCGCACCGAAACCGAAATCGGTGTTCTTCGCGCTGCCCTGCGCCGCGGCCACCTGCACGCCCGAGCGCGTGTCGGTCAGCATCAGCGTGGTGGAGGCTTCGCTGGTCTTCATCGAACCCGCGATCGCGCCGAGCAATTGGCCGTACTTGCCGCCCACGCCGGCCAGCGCGGCGCCGCCGCCGCCGGTGTCCTGGGAAAATTGGATCGTCGGCGTCACGACATAGTCCGCGGCGACCATCTGGCCCTTGCCCAGGTTGCTGCGATTGCGCAGCTCACCGCTCGCGGCCAGGTCGCGTTCCTGCATCATCTGGTTCATGCCGCGGCCGCGATCGACCACGACGAAGCAGTTGCTCTGCTGGATCATCAGGCGGATCAGCGGCGTGGTGGCCGGCAGGTGATATTGCGTGGTCAGCACCATGTACCATGGGTCCTGCGTATTTTCCTCGACCGCGAGCGTGCCGAGCGCACGATCGCAGTGCTCCAACTCTTTGGCGGCATTGCTGTTCGCGGCGCCGCCGGCCGAGCCGCTGATCGGATTCTTGCCGCCGCCCGTGGTCATCTGGCTGGCGCAGCCGCTCAACAGCAAACAAGCGCCGACGCCGATGGCAAGCAGAGTGGTCGGAACGCTGGGTGTTCCTGTCTTGGTCATTTTTAGTTTTCCTGTAGGTGTGATCGCGTTGCGGCGGCATGCCGACCGCAAGCGCCGGGATGCTAGGCAGGCACGGCGGTCGTGTCGGCACGCCGCGGCAACGGCCGGGTAACGAATCGGTAACGGCGTGAGATTTCAATCGGTTGCCGGTAGCAGGAACGCCGGAAACCGGGTGAAAATCGACGTTCGTGTCAGGCGCGATCGCAGCGGTTGACCGACAGATGCCGCATCGACGGAGTAGTGGAAAGACAACGGATGAAGAACGAACCAGATTTCAACGCGCAGGCCTCGTACCGTTACCGCTTCGGTACCGCGGAATTCGACGAGGCGCGGTTCGAACTGCGCGTGGCCGGCCTGCCGGTCGAGGTGGAGCGCCGCGCGCTCGACGTGCTGGCCTGCCTTTTGCGGCACGCCGGCGAGGTGGTGACCAAGGAGGAACTGTTCCGCGAGGTCTGGGCTGGGCGGATCACGGTCGACAAGGTGCTGCCGAACGCGGTCGCGAAATTGCGCCGCGCGCTCGGCGAGGCGAATGCCGACCTGGTGCTCACGCAGCAGCGCATCGGCTACCGCCTCGATGGCCCGGTCGAGCGAATCGTCGTGGGCCGCACCTTGTCGAGCAGGCTCGAGCTCGCGCCTGGGCAGTCCGTGCCCGGGCGGCCCAACTTCGCGCTGGTGCGCCAGCTTGCCGGCAGCCGCGGCAACGAAGTCTGGCTGGCCGAGCATGCGAAAACGCGCACGCTGCGCGTGTACAAATTCTGCACCGACGGCGAACGCCTGCGCATGCTCAAGCGCGAAGCGACGCTGGCCCGCGTGCTGCAGGACGGTCTGGAAGATCACCGCCATTTCGTCGAACTGATCGATTGGAATTTCGAGACGCCGCCGTTCTTCCTCGAGTCCGAGTACGGCGGCGAGAGCCTGCTGGAATGGGCGAAAAGCCGGCTGGCCGCGACGACGCGCGAGGAGCGCATCGAGCTGTTCCTGCAAATCGTTGACGCGGTCGCGGCCGCGCACAGCCTCGGCGTGCTGCACAAGGATCTCAAGCCGGTCAACGTGCTCATCGCGTCGGCGGAATCGAACTGGCAGATCCGCCTCACCGATTTCGGCAGCGGACGCCTGCTCGAACCGGACCGGCTCGACGAGCTCGGCATCACCGGTCTCGGCCTGACCGTGACGCAGGGCATGGCCGCGGACTCGTCGAGCGGCACGCCGCTGTATCTGGCGCCCGAGGTCATTGCCGGCCACGCCTCGACGGTGCAGAGCGACGTGTACGCGCTGGGCATCCTGCTTTATCAAATGCTCGCCGGCGACTTGAACAAGCCGATGGCCTCGGGTTGGGAGGCCGCTATCGGCGACGACTTGCTCTGCGAAGACATTCGCCAGGCCACCCACGGCAATCCGGAACAGCGGCTGGCGGCCGCGGCCGACCTGGCCGGCCGCCTGCGCAATCTGGATCTGCGCCGCGAGCAGGTCGCGCGCATGCGCACGGCGCAGGCGCAGGCACGCATCGCACAAGACGCGCTCGCGCGCAGCGTGGCGCGGCGCCCGTATCTGGCTGCGCTCGTCGCCGTGCTGGTGCTCGGCGTGATGATTTCGCTGGGACTCTACCGCACGGCTTCGGGTGCCCGCGACGTCGCCCAGCATGAGCTCCGGCGCGCCAACGCGATCAACCGGTTCCTCAATGACGACCTGATCGGGCGGTCGAATCCGTTCGTGGTTTCGAAGGGTCAGAACGCGTCGATCAAAGACGTCTTGCTCGGCGCGCGCGAACGGATTGCGGCGCGGTTTGCGGCTGAGCCGATGGTCGAGGCGTCGATCCGCACGAACCTCGGCAGGCTGTTCAACACCATCGAGCTGATGCCGGAGGCCGAAGAAGAGTATCGGCGCGCGCTCGCGATTTACGAGCGCGAGCACGTACAGGACAGCCATGACGCACTCAAGGCGCGCGCGTTTCTGGTGGCATGCCTGACCCGGCTCTCCAAGTTCGACGCCGCGCAGGAGGAGTTGAAGACGCTCGATCGTCTCGCGGCAACGTCGAACGATGCGCAGACCCGCTATCTCCTCGCCACCGCGCACGGTGCGTACTACTTCAATCACGGCGACTACGACAAGGCACAGCCGGTGTACCTGGACGCGGTCAAACTGCACGACGAAGTCGATGCGGACAATATCTCGGCGGGGGATTCGCTGCGATTGGATCTGATCGGACTGTACGCGCAGAACAAGCACATCGACGAGGCGAAGCGGGCAGGGCGCGATTTGCTCGCCATCCTCGAATCACGCAGCGACCGCAACGAACTGTCGATCGCCTTGGCGAAACACATGCTGGGCAGAGCGCTGACGGTCGATGGAGATTACGGCGACGCCGAAACCTTGCTGCTCGATGCGCAAAAAACGATCGTGCGCATGATGGGCAAAGACAGTACCCGAAACATCATGCTGCAGAGCGATCTCTTCGATGTCTGCACGATGCGTGAAAACTGGGCGTGCGCCCTGGACTATGCGCAGCGCGGCTACGAGAGCGCCCTGGCCAAATTCGGCGAAAACCATTTCGCGACCAGCCTGTTGCTCGCGAACTGGGGCAAGATGCTTTATCAAAAGGGTGACCTCGGTTCGGCGGAAAACAAACTCGAGCTTGCTTATCCCAAGCTCGAGAAAAATCTCGGCCTGGACAACCCGCAAACGCTGGAGGCGGGAATCTTCCTTGCCGCTACCCGCATCGACCTGGGCAAGGCCGATGCGGCCGTGAGCGTGCTCGTCCCCATCGAGGAGAAGCTCAAGGCCTCTGCTGAAGCCGATGCGGCGTGGAAATATCAAGTCCAGGCGCTGCGCGGCATGTTGTTGAAAAGAAGCGGCAACCGTGATGCCGCTGCGCCTCTTCTGCAGGCCGCGGTGGCGGGCATGGAAAAACAATCGACAGGGAACATCATCTACGCCAGGGCAAAGAAGGCGCTCGCTGAATAGTCTCAGCCTATGTCATAGGAAACGCCCGAAATCGTCGCCGGTGACGCCCGAGAATGCCGCTGCCGCCCGCTATTTACTGCGATACTGCGCTTTAAATCGCGTGTCGAAATCCGCTGGCCCTCGTATCCATGAGCCGTACCGCCCTAGCCACTGTCCACCTTGGTGCCCTGCGCCGCAATCTCGCACGCGTGCGCGAGCGGGCGCGCGGTGCGAAAGTCATGGCGGTCGTCAAGGCCGACGGCTACGGCCACGGCCTGGAGCGCGTCGCGCGTGCCTGCGCGGAAGCGGACGCACTCGGCGTCGCCGCGCTCGGCGACGGATTGCGCCTGCGCTCGGCCGGCAACCGCCAGCGCATTGTCGTGCTGTCCGGGCCGGACGAGCCGGGCGACCTCGCCGAATTCCGCCGCCTCCAACTCGACGCGGTGATTCATCACGAATCGCAGCTCGCCTGGCTCGCCGCCGACCGCAACCTCGGCACGGGGCAGCCGCTGCGCGTCTGGCTCAAGATCGACACCGGCATGCACCGGCTCGGTTTCGATCCGGCGAACATTGGGCAAATCCATGCCCGTCTGCGCGCGCTGCCGAACGTCGACGCCGACATCGTTCTGATGACTCATTTCGCCGCGTCCGACGAATTCGACAACGATCTGACCGCAACGCAAATTGCCCGATTCGACGAAGTCACCGCGAAACTCGCCGGCGCGCGCGCGCTGGCGAATTCCGCCGCACTCCTCGGCTGGCCGCGCGCATTCGATGCGGGCAGGGAATCGTGGGTGCGCGTCGGCGGCTTGCTGTACGGCCTCTCGGTCGTCGACGGCAAAACGGGCGCCGACCTTGGCTTCGAGGCGGCGATGACCTTGTCGACGCGCCTCATCTCGGTCAAGCGGGTGAAGAAGGGCGAGCGCATCGGCTACGCCGCCACTTGGGAATGCCCCGAAGACATGCCGATCGGCGTCGCCGCGATCGGCTACGGCGATGGCTATCCACGTAGCGCGCGGCCGGGCACGCCCGTGCTCGTCGGCGCGGCGCAAACGGCCATCGTGGGCCGCGTCTCGATGGACCTGATCACGATTGATTTGCGCAACGCACCCGACGCGCAGGTCGGCGACCGCGTCACGTTGTGGGGTAGGAAGCTGCCGGTCGAAACGATCGCCGAACACGCGGGCACGATCAGCTACGACCTGACCTGCGGCATGACGCGGCGCGTGCTGTTCGTCGAGGACGAGACTTGAGGGGAAACCGAAATAGGACTATATTTGGTCCGTGTCCGGTTATGAGTTTTCAGCCATGAGCCTCGCCTCTTCGATCAAGCCGATCAGCTACTTCAAGGCCAACGCGGCCGAGGTGCTGGAAAAAATCGCCGAAAGCGGCGAACCGATGATTATCACGCAGAACGGCGAAGCCAAGGCCGTGGTGCAGGACATCGTTTCCTACGAGAAGACGCAGGAAACGTTGGCTTTGCTCAAGATTCTCGCGCTGAGCGATCAAGATATTGCGGCTGGCCGCCACAAACCCGCGCGTGAAGTTATCGAACGCCTGCGTTCAAAGCAGAAGGCGCGTTGATGCGCTATGAAGTGGTAGTCACTGAGAAGGCCGAGCGGGATCTCGAGTCGATTCATGACTACATCTCCACAACCGATTCGCCGGCCAACGCCGACCGCATTCTGGTCGTCTTGCTAGGAGTCGTCGAAACGTTGGAACACCTACCGGAGCGCGGGAGCCATCCCCGCGAGCTGCTGGGTACCGGGCGCAAGGAATACCGTCAAATCGTACACAAACCGTGGCGAGTGTTTTATCGCGTCATTGGTCAATGCGTGTATGTCGCCATGATCGCCGACGGCCGCCGCGACATGCGCACCCTGCTTGCGCAACGCTTGCTGGGCGCCTGACATGGCCAAAGCGAAAACCGCGTACGTCTGCAATCAGTGCGGCGCCGAGTACGGCAAGTGGCAAGGACAGTGCGAGTCCTGCGGCGCGTGGAACACGCTCAGTGAATTCGTCGTCGAGCCGGCGGCCAAGGGCGGCGCGGTGCGGCGCACCGGTTACGCGGGCACGGGCGACGCGGCGAAAATCATCGCGCTGACCGAGGTGGCGGCGGAAGCCGAGACGCGCGTCGGCATCGGCATCGGCGAACTCGACCGCGTGCTCGGCGGCGGCCTCGTCGAAGGCTCGGTCGTGCTTGTCGGCGGCGATCCGGGCATCGGCAAATCCACGTTGCTGCTGCAGACGCTCGGCGCGCTCGGCGCGCGGCTGCGGACGCTGTACGTGTCCGGCGAAGAATCGCTCGCGCAAATCGCCGCGCGCGCGCAGCGTCTGGGCCTGCCGCTCGATCCGCTGCGCTGCCTCGCCGAAACTTGCGTCGAGCGCATTCTCGACAGCGCGCAGAAGGACGCGCCGCGCGTGCTCGTCATCGATTCGATCCAGACCGTCTGGACCGAAACCCTGACCGCCGCGCCCGGTTCGGTGAGCCAGGTGCGCGAATCGGCCGCGCGCCTCGTGCGCTATGCGAAGGAAACCGGCACGAGCATCTTCCTCGTCGGCCACGTGACCAAGGAAGGCGGCATCGCCGGTCCGCGCGTGCTCGAACATATGGTCGACGCGGTGCTGTACTTCGAGGGCGAATCCGGCTCGCGCTTCCGCGTGCTGCGCGCATTCAAGAACCGCTTCGGCGCGGTCAACGAGCTCGGCGTGTTCGCGATGGGCGACAAGGGCCTGCGCGA
>DAIMZS010000068.1:0-12727 GCA_036733825.1 Rudaea sp. | reverse complement strand
TGAAGGAGCCTCTCAGCTTGCGCCAAAACTCAATGGGCGGTGTTCGACCCAAAGCCGTCATTTCGCGAGCGACCGCTTTTCGGCGGCAGGGAGCGGGCCGACTTCGAAACGAGGCCAAACTACCCTCTATTCTGTGGGAGAAGGGTTAATCTATAAAATTCGGTAGGTTCGCGACCCTCACACGTTCAAGAAACGCTGCGCACCGGCTCCAAAGTAAAGTCCCGCTCGAGGAGAATGTATGAATTCTTCGTATCTCGTCGTTCCTTTTGCTCTGCATTTTCTTTGAACCGCCCGCAATGATTCGCGCCTCTACGATGCGCGCGATTGCTTCCGTGCCAAGGCGGCAAGCAACACTGCAAGCAGCCATGCTGTCCAGCGGTTCAACATCGGGGTAGGGATGGGCGCCGCGCCGCCCCCTGGGCCGATCACGGCGCCGGTGAACCAATTCGTCAGGTCGCCGCTGTCGACGGAGTTATATGTGGCGGCCGCGCCCGGCGCGATCGTCGCACCACTGGCCTTGTCGTCGCGTGCATTGACGTAGGCGATGGATTGCGCCGCCGCCGCATTCACATTCAGTAGCGCCTGCTGGCCGGCAGAGGAACTGAGCACCTGCAACAGGTTTCCCGCCGCGCCTTGCAGGGTCAATGCGTGAGCGATGCTTTGCGTCAGGGTGGCTGGCAGCACGAGCTGCTTGCCGGTAGCGGTGCTGATGAGGAGATCATGGAAGTTCGTCGCGCCCGACACGGAGCTCGTGCCGTTGCCGCAGGCATCGATGATGGCGACGGCGCTCGTGCCAGGTGTGAACGTGCCCGCATCGGAAAAGTTGCCGCCGAGCGTGATCTGGCCGGCGCCCGGCGCCAGCATGCCGCCCGCGGCAACAGATAGATTCGCGATTCCAGCGACACTGCCGCTGCTGCCGGCAGCCGAACCTGCAACGATCAGATCCGAACAGCCGAGATCGAGCAAACCGTCGCCGATCGCCAGCGAGGAACCTGCACCGACCTCGATGCCGGCGTGCACGCACGTCGCTGCGAACACGCACACGAGCGCGAATCCAAGCGAAACAGCGCGTCGCGCGCTCATGGCTGCGCCGAGGCGGTCGTGAGTAGCGATTCCATCTGTCCGCGCTGCAATGCCGTCACGGCGGCTTTGAGCACGGCGATCTCGCCGCCTTGCGCTTGCAGTGCGGCGAGCTTCGCATCTTGCGCGGCCAGCCTGTCCTGCAACGCGGCGATCTGCTTATCCTTATCGGCGAGCTGCGCGGTGAGCTGCGACTGCTGAGTCTGCTGCGCGTCGAGCCGCTTGCTCAGCTCCTGTGTCGCCGAGACGTTGAGCGCGGTCAGGCCTTCGTAATCCACGCTGCGCAGGTCGTCGACCTGTTCTCCGAAGACAAACACGCGTTCGGCCGTCCAGCCGGACGCCTTGACCACCACTTCGCGATCCGACGGGATCGCGACGACGTCGACCTGCTCGAACGTCGTCGTGCCCTCCGGCAGCAGCCGCAGCTTCTTCGCCGTCTTCGCCAGACCATGCGGCGTATCGAAGCCGAGCTTGTAGCCGCCTTCGACTTGTTCGACCTTGCGCGCCACCTTGTAGACGTTTGGAATGAAATCGGTGTGCTTGGAGACGATCTGCGGGTAGACCCTCTCGACCTGCTGTGCAATCACTTTCTTGAACGGCGCGTTTCCGTGGACGATCTTGTCCTTCATCGTGTAGTCGGTGATCTCGATCGCGTTCAGCGTGGCGAGGTCGCGCGCCGCGTCGCTATGGCCGGCGATGTTCTTGATGCGCGCGTCCGACAGTGCGTCGAACTCCTGCGCCATCACTCTACCATTGGGGGCATAAACCGAGACTGGAGCAGTGCAGCCGCTGCAATAACCGGGATTGATGATGTTTGGGTAGTACTCGTAGTCCGCGGTGACGCTAGTGGTGCCATTAACAGTGAGTGCACCGTTGTTGATGGTTTCGCCGCCATTATTGACGGTCACTTGGCCATTCAACCCGATTCCGCCAGACGCATACACGATGAAACTCCGGGCGGCAGTAGCGAAATTCTGGTTCGGCGTGGACGTGCCATCGCCGAAAATGAAGGAATTCACACCCATTGCATTGACGTGATCGCCCAGTGCGACCGAATAGTCGCCGGTCGCATTCGAGTTGCTGCCTATTGCAATCGAATTGGTGCCCCCGGCAACCGTTTGAAAACCGATCGCGGTCGAATTCTTGCCGTCGGCCGTCGTGGCATTGCCCAGAGCAGTTGAGAAGTCGCCACTGGCTTTCGTGGCGAAGCCCATCGCCGTCGAATCGGTGCCGCTTGCCGTCGTCGTGTCGCCCATCGCGACCGCCTCACCACCGCTCGCGGTCGTCGCCGCGCCCATCGCGGTCGAACCGTTTCCGCTCGCTGTCGTGGACGCGCCGAGTGCGGTCGAATTGTCGCCGCTCGCTTTCGTGTCGTGGCCAAGCGCGATCGAACTCGCGCCGACGTTGGCGTCGTCCCATTGTGCGCCGCCGACGTATCCCGCGCGGAACGCGCGCTTGCCTGGATACCACATCATGCGCGCACCCGCGCCGGTGTCCGGGACGGTGCCGATACCGGAGGTGCCGGTGGCCAGCAAGCCGCCGTCGGCGAACGCCAGCAGCATATTGTTTGCAATCGGCGCAGTACTCGCATCGTAGCGCAGCGTCTGGTTCGCTGTGCCGGCGGGCAGCGTGGCGCTGTTGGCGCACGCCCAGCCCGTGCCGTTCCATTGCGCAATCTGGTTGGCGGCGCAGCCTTGCGGCAGCTGGTACGTCGGTGCGACGGAGAATGTCGTTCCGTTCAAACTTAGTCCGGTCGCGGCGGTGTAGGCCGGGCCGCTGCCGGAACCGCCGCTGCACGGGCCGAGCAATCCCGCGCCGTTCATGCACACGCCGGTGGATTGCGCTATGGCACCAGGCAGACTGGGCAGCGTGATTGCGCCGGATTCCTGCACGCGCAAACGCTCGTTCGCGCCGGCCGCATCCCTGACGACAAAGCCATTGCCGGTGGCGGGCTGCACGGTAACGTCGGCAGCGTGTGTGGCGAACGTGCCAGCGAGCAGCGCGGCGCCGATGGCACAACGGAGTGAGGCGGCTTTAGGTGACATGAAGATTTTCCTCAAACGCAGCATGGGGTTCGTTTCATCGAGGTGCGATCGAACGGATACCTTTACCGTGAGGCGCGCGAACGGCGCCCCTTACAAAGGGTGTCGTCGTTTCCCTGCAAATGCGGCGAGCAGCGCACCGAGCAGAGTCAGCATCCATGCCGACAGCGCTGGCGCCGCCACACTGGGCGTGTTCACCACCACCGCGTTGACGATGAGATTCTGGCTTGCGCTCGACGGCGCGTTGGCTGACGAGCCCGCATAATTCGCCGTGATCGCGTAGCTGCCTGGCGCAGGGAAGCTCAGCATGCAACTGCCGCTGTAGTTTCCTCCGCTGACGGCGGTGAGCGCTGCCGTGCAACTCTGGCCGCCGCCGCTGACGGGAATCGAGATCGCCGCCGCGTAGGCGTTGTCGGCAACACCAGGGTTCGCGCTGCCCGCGGTGGCGATATTCACGGGGCCGGCTTTCCCATCCGGCACAAGACCGCCGATCTGCACGCTGGCGGTGACGCTCTGGTTTACCGTGGCCGGATTCGGTGCAAGATTCAGCGTGATCGCCGCCGGCGCCAGATTGACCACCTGCGGCAACGGCGCGGACGTCGTTCCGGCATTGTTCGCGTCGCCCGAATAAATCGCGGTGATCGAATGCGTGCCGGCGTCGAGCGCCGTGGTCGCGCAGGCGGCGCTGCCGGAAGCGAGCGCGACGTTCGCGCACAGCACGTCCGAGTTGTCATTGAAGCTGACGCTGCCGCCCGGTGCGTTGCCGCCGCTGATGCCGGCGGTGAAGGTCACGTTCTGACCGACGATGCTGGGGTTGGCGCTGCTGATCAGGGTCAGGGCTACATTGGCGCTGCCGCCGCCGTCGTAGGAAATCGTGATGGGCGTTGGGCTGCCGTTGTTCGTGCCGTCGCCCAGAGCGCCTGAGCCCCAGCAGCTCAGCACACCGGCAGTGCTCATGGAGCAGGCCGAAAACTCTCCGGTCGATACCGACGAGGCGTGGCTCAAACCTACCACGCTGACCGGCGTGAGTTGGGCGGCATGCGCGGTATCGCCGTTGCCTAGCTGGCCGTATTCGTTGTACCCCCAGCACTTGACCGCGCCGCCCGAAATCACCGCGCAGTTGTAGTCGGGTCCGACCGACATCGACGTGACGCCGCTGAGACCGGCCACATCGACGGGCGTCGAACTGCCGTTGCCCGTACCGTCGCCCAAGGGGGCGGCGCCCCAGCATTTGACCGTGCCGCCGGTCAGGATGGCGCACGTGCGGGATGCAGCGGCCGATATCGCGGTCACGCCGCTGCCGAGGCCAGTCACGTTGACCGGGGCCGAACCGGTACCCTGGCCGCCATTGCCGAGCTGACCATCGGTATTCGAGCCTCGGCACTCGACTCCTCCTGCGCTGGTCAACGCGCACATATGTGAACCGCCGACCGCGATCGCCGCGATGCCGCTGCCCAGTCCGCCCGCGCCGACCGGTGCGTATTGGAAAGCTGTCGCGCTGTCGACGATCAGTCCGTGGTCCGGCCCCCAGCATTTCACTGCACCGCCGATCACGGTGCACGTCATGTCGATGCTAGTCGATATGCTATTAACTCCGGTCAGGCCGGAAACGCTGACCGGGGTATAGGAGTAGCCATTCGGCGAGATGCGCACGATACCATCGCCGAGTTGGCCATCCCCGCCATATCCCCAGCATTTCGCCGTACCGTCGCTCATCGCGGCACAGGCATGCAGATTGCCCGTGACGATGCTTGTCACGTGGCTCGTCAAACCGGGAATCGCCGTCGGAACGAGCGCGTCGCTGCCGCCGAGCAGATTGTTGGAGCCAGGCCCCCAACACTTGACTGCGCCGGCAGCGCTCAAGCTGCAAATGAAGCCCTGCTCCGCCGACACGCTCACCCGGGGTGTGCCCTGCGCGTGGGTGGCCTGCGCCGACGCAAGTGCGATCCCGATCGATATCAGCCAGCGGTACGAACGACTCATATTTTTCTCCAGGGCAAATAGAAAGTGGGTGGACCTTGTCCGTACTTGCGCAAGCCATATCGGTCCGCGCCTGCCACTTGGACGACGAGCCCGAATCCGACCACCTTGCCTATGCAATACAGGAAACCGCGGGAAATCCGGCAACGCATGCGGCTAGAGCGGTCACTTGCAAGTCACGCGCAAAAGCGCACTATCGCGGCCGGCGAGGTGCGCTTGCGGGGGAGCTGTCGTGCAGCACGAACGGTGGGAGCGGCTGGAGAAGTTGTTCGCACAAGGTTTGACGCTGCCGGAAGGCGAGCGCGCGGCGTGGCTCGCGCGCGCGTGCGGCGATGATGCGAAACTGCGTTGCGAAGTCGAAGAATTGCTGCGCGCCGAATCGGCGCAGGGCGTGCTCGATACGCCCCCGCTTGCCGCGGGAGCGGTTGCCGCCGATTCGGTATCGATCGCACCTTCGCTCGCTGCGGAGACGCGCATCGGCGCCTGGCGCATCGAGCGTCTGGTCGGCCGCGGCGGTATGGGCGAGGTCTATGCCGCGCTGCGCGACGATGCGGGATTCTCGCAGCGCGGCGCGCTCAAACTGCTGCGCTTCGAGGCGATCGGCGAGCTGCAGCGCTTCCACGCCGAGCGGCAGATTCTTGCGCGCCTGGATCATTCCGGCATCGCGCGCCTGCTCGATGGCGGCGTGGCGCCGGACGGTCGTCCGTACACGGTGATGGAATTCGTCGAGGGTACTTCGCTGATCGACTGGTGCAAAGCACGCCATGCGATGCTGTACGAGCGCCTCGACCTGTTCGCACAGGTCTGCGACGCGGTGGCCTACGCGCACCGCAACCTGGTCATCCATCGCGACCTGAAACCTGCCAACACGCTGGTCGATGCCGAGGGCAAGGTCAAGCTGCTCGATTTTGGTATCGCCAAGCTGATCGACGCGAGCGCCTCGAAGGATGCCGCCGATGCGACGATGACGGTCGCACCATTCACGCTCGACTACGCAGCACCGGAGCAGATTGCCGGCGAGGCGGCAACCACCGCGACTGATGTGTACGCGCTCGGCGTGCTGCTGTTCGAACTGCTCACCGGCGAGCGACCGCTGCGCACGCGCGGCCTGCTCTACGCTCAGACGCTCGCGCTGCTGAAAGACCGCGAAGCGCCTCCAGCGAGCCGCACGGCGCGCGAGAAGGCCGACGCGCCGCTGCCCGCAAACGCGCTGACCGGCGATCTCGACGCGATCATCGCCAAGTGCCTGCGCCGCGAACCCGCGCATAGGTACGACACCGTCAACGGCCTGAAGCTCGACCTGCAACGCCACCTTGCGCATGAGCCTGTGCTCGCGCGCGAAGGCGCGCGCCTGTACGTGTTCGGGCGCGTCCTGCGTCGGTATCGCTGGGTGGTCGCGGCGGCAGCGGCGCTGGTCCTCGCTCTCGCGGCGGGCCTCGCCGGCACGCTATGGCAGGCGCGCAGGGCGGAAATCCAGGCTCGCCTGACCGCGGAACAGCTTTCGCGCGCCGAAGCCACGAAGAAATTCCTGCTCGACGTGTTCGCAGCCAGTGACCCCCGGCTGGCGTCAAACACGCCGCGCGGCACCATCACCGCGCGCGAACTGCTCGATGCCGCCGCTCCGCGCATCGAGCGCGACTTCGCCGCGCAACCCGAGCTGCAGATCGAATTGCTCGGCACGGTCGCCAACATCTTCCACGAACTCCTCGAGCCGGAGCGCTATGCGACCTTGCATGGCCGTTACATGGAACTCGCGCTTCGACATTTCGGGGAGCGGGATCCGCGCGTCGTCGACGGCTATCTGCAGGATGCGGAATTTGCGTCC
Organism: Rudaea sp.; assembly: GCA_036733825.1. Classification (GTDB taxonomy): domain Bacteria; phylum Pseudomonadota; class Gammaproteobacteria; order Xanthomonadales; family Rhodanobacteraceae; genus Rudaea. The sequence continues at coordinate 5,800 of DAIMZS010000068.1, read as the reverse complement.
GAACGCGAGGATTTCGCGGAAACGGCACGATTGCTCGGTCAGGTAGATCCCCTGATCCGGCAGGCAGGACTGGATCGCTCGCCCGCGCGGGCGCGCTGGTGGATGATCAAATCCAACACGCTATTCCAGGACGCCGCACAACAGGCTGAGCGCGAATCGCTTTTGTTGAACGCGGTTGATCTGTACGAGCACACCAATCCCGCGGACGAGGAATACGTCAACGCGCTCATCCGCCTCGGCAATATCTACACCAGTCGCGGCGACTACGTGCGTGCGCATGAGTTCCATCTGCGCGCCAAAACGGCAGCCGCGTTTCTGCCGCAGCGCGACGATGCTGAATTGGCGATCATCGAGTTGAACCTGGCGGTGGAAGCGAACGCGCTGGGCAATCTCACCGAAGCGGATGAGAGTTTCGAGCGCGCAGCGGATATGTTCGTGCAGACCTACGGCGAGCGGCATTACTGGTACTGGACAACGTTGGCGGATTGGGGAATCGCCGTTTGCCGCAACGGCGATCGCGAGCGCGCGGAACGTCTGTTCGCGCGACTGCTGCCGGTCCTTCCCGCCGATCCCAAGGGCGAGGATGTCTATTACGTCGCCAGAACCCGGGAACTACACGGTACCTGCCTGGCCGACCAAGGACGCGAACGCGATGCGATTCCCCTGCTGGAAGCGGTCGAACGGCAGTACGTCGGCGACAACGTCGCGCTCCCGGGTGCGCGGCTGGCGCTCGGCGACGCCTACGATCGAGCCGGCCGTGCCGCCGATGCGCGGCGTGCGCTCAAGCAGGCCTTGGACGATCGGCTCGAGCAGGCGGCCAAGGCGAAGACGCTAGACAACGTGAAATTGCTGAGCGTGCGCGAGCGCTGGGGGCGTTTCCTGCTCGACCAAGGCGAAACCGGGGAAGCGGAGCGGCAATTCCACGAGGTGATCGCACAGGATCACGAGCGGAATCTTTCGGCTGCCGCCTTGGCCCATAGCGGCTTGGCACACCTGGCATGGCTGCGTGGCGATGCGAGCTCAGCCGTGCATGCGAGCACCGAATCACTGCGGGTACTTGGCAACGTGAGCGGCGAACGCGATGCGCGCACGGAGCCATACCTGTGGCGTCTCCACGCGCAGGCGCTCGCGCGTGCGGGGGAAGTGAACGCCGCGCGCGACTATGCGCAACGCTCGCTCGACGCGTTCCGTCGTTACGACGATCCGGCGAGTGCACAGATCGCGAAGTCCGCTGCGGTGCTTGTTGAGATTAATCGAGCCGCAGAAAAATAAGGGGCGTACGTGACGGCGCTTCAGTCCGTGCTTGCCAGCTCGCGGTGCAACCACGCGCGCGCCAGAGTCCAGTCGCCACGTACGCTGCGCTCGGAGATGCCCAGCGCGCGCGCGGTTTCGACGTCGCTGTAGCCGGCGAAATAGCGGCATTCGACGACTTGGGCGAGGCGCAGCGATTCCTTTGCGAGCCGACCCAGAGCCTCGTTCAACGCGAGGATCGAAGCATCCGAATCGGTCGCCACGTCGAGCGCAGCCGTCAATGGCAGCGCCACATCACCGCCGCCGCGCTTGGCGGCCTGCCGGGCTTCGGCGTGGTTGACCAGCGCATGACGCATCGCCAGCGCCGCGGCACGCAAGAAGTGAGCATCGGTGTCCCACTCTTGTCTGCGGCGTAATTTGAGATACGCCTCGTTGACCAATGCCGTGGTCTGCAGCGTGGCACCGGCGCCGAGGCGATGGCGTTCGCGTTGTGCGAGGCGTCGCAAGTCGTCGTAAAACAGCGGGAAAAGTTGATCCGCGAGCAAACGAGCGTCTGTGGACAATTCCACGTTCCAATCGTCGCTGAAATCCGTAGCCAGATTGCTCATGCCAGTCCCAGGTCGGTCTGCTTTTGACAGATGCTCTTCGCTTGCAAATGGTAACCACTCTTCAATCGGCGCGTCTGTGCCGGTGTGGCGGAAGCGCCGACAAGCCCTTTTGTGACGGCACTCATCAACGTATCGGCTTCAAATCCGGATAAGCTTCGGTCGCCGTCGATTTAGTACCAGTTGGTTACTTGACTCGATCCCTAACCTACTGCTTTCGATGCAGCCCCGAGGAAGCGTTTGACGATCCCAGCCAACATCGGCTCGGCCGGGATCGTGTAGCGGGTGGTATGGCTACGACCTGCCGGCGAGCAACTCATCCAGCTGCGCGAACTGCTCGGGCAGGCCTTCCGCCGAACCGGCGATGGCTTCGTCGCGGGCCGCTTCCGTGGGGTAGAGTTCGTGCAGGGTGACCCGCGTCTTGCCGGCGTGCTCTTCGAACGTCACTGTGGTCACCGCGCCCTGCTCACTTTCCTCGTTCGTCCATACGAGGCGTTTATTCGGCGTGACTTCTCTATAGGTGCCGAAGAACGTCATCGGTTGGTCAAAGGCCGGATGACGGAACACGAGGCGATAGGTGCCTCCGGTGCGAATATCCATGTCGCACGAGACCAGCGACATCCCCGCCGATTCCGGAACCCACCAGAGCTTGAACAATTCGGGCTTGCTCCACGCCTCGAACACGAGGTGCACGGGGGCGTCGAACGTTCGCGTTACGACGAGTTCGCGATCGCTCTTGCGTCTCACGGTGGTGTCATTCATGGCGGCGGAGCTACTTTCGTTTCCGTTGGGCATTTGCCTTCTCCTCGTGTTTCAAGCGTTCGACAAGCTCGTCCAGCGCGTCGAAGCGTGCGCTCCAGAGCTGGCGGTGCCGCTCGATCCAAGCGGCCTCTTCTTCCAGCCGCCGTAGTCCGAGCTTGCAAGTTCGTACGCGCCCGACCTTCTCCGTGATCACGAGCCCTGCCTGCTCCAAGACACTGACGTGCTTTTTCATGCCCGTGAGGGTCATGTGAAATCGTTGGGCAAGATCGGTGATCGAGGCATCAGAACCCCCGAGCTGCTCCAGCACGCCGCGCCGGGTGACATCGGAGAGCGCAGCGAACGTTGCATCGAGGCGGGCTTGATAGTGAACCATATGGTTCACTGTAAATCGTGCGCGTGTGATTTGCAAGCGGATGTCCCCCGAGCGCAAATCACACCCGGCTCCTCTGCCGCTCCGGGCGCGGACTCGAGCATGGGCAAAGCTCCGACCGGCGGCTTTGTGGCAGTCGGATCAAGACGCCGGATGACTCCTCATGGCCGAAATTCGCCATCGAAATACAAACGAGCGCTCATTGAATCCGCGTCATTGCAGGTGGTCTGCACTCACCACCAGTCTGTCTTCCCAAGGGGCATTTCCTCGCTCTATGAAAAAACCCGCATGCTCCGGGCTTTTTTGTGTGCGCCGGCTTCTACGCCGATAAATGGCGAATGAACGGAAAGCTTGTGCACTGCGTCTGCGTTGATCTCGCGCGGTGCCATTTGCCGTCTGTGAGCAAAAGACAAGAACCGTCTGGGCGCAGGTTGCGCCCGCCTCGTTCGCTTTTGCTTGGAGACTGGAGCAATGAACATCCGAATTCCCGCAGTACTCAAGATGCGAAACCTCGCACTTCTACTCGTCGGATTGGTGAGTCTGGCGACAGCGTCTGCCGTGCAGGCGACAATAGTTATTCCGGCCTCCGAGAGAAGCGTGTTGCTGGAACTGTATAACGATGCGAACGGCGACGGCTGGGTGAACAACACCGGTTGGAACGGAGCGGCGGGAACGGAGTGTTCTTGGTACGGAGTGAGTTGTTCTCAAACACCCGGGGCGTTCTGCCAGATTTCCATCTATGGAGGCTCGATATGCCCGGGCAACGTCAGCGAGATCAGCCTTCCCAAAAACAAGCTGTGGGGAGCAATACAATCCGTCGACCTTAATTCGCTGCCGTACCTGACCCGTTTCGATGTTTCGCAGAATGCGCTCTATCTCTCCATCCCCGATTTCAGCAAGACGGCGATGCGTGTTTGCGACGTGTACAACAATCAGCTTTCCGGCTCGATTCCCAACCTCAGCGGGCTCGCCGGCCTGCAGAGCTTCAACGCCAACTTCAATCAGCTGACCGGTTCGATCCCCAGTTTGGCGGGATTGACCTATTTGTATACCTTCGACGTCGGCAACAATCAGCTGACCGGTTCGATTCCAAGCCTGACGGGATTGACCCGCCTGCAGGAATTCGCTGTGTACGCCAATCAACTGACCGGCCAGATTCCGGACCTGAGCGCACTGGCCCACCTGCAGGGCTTCACCGCCGGCAGCAATCAGCTGACGGGCTCGATTCCGCCTTTGGACGGATTGGTCGATTTGAATCTTTTCGATGTGCACAACAATCAGCTGACGGGCAGCATTCCGCCTCTGGCCACGCTGGCCGATCTCGAGATTTTCGATGTTCACAACAACCATTTGACGGGTTCTGTTCCCTGTTTGAGTACGGCGTCGCCGTGCTCGAGCACGTTGACACAGCTGACGACGTTCGCAGCCAGCGGCAACCTGCTGACCGGCGCAGTTCCGAGCCTGGCCGGACTCGGCAGCATGCAATCCTTCAATGTCGCCTTTAATGATTTGTCGGGAACCGTGCCCGCCGCTCCTGCGGCTTTGACTGCGGGAACCTCGGGTTTATGCCCGAATGGATTGGCGGCTTCGCCGGACGGCGCGACGAATGTGGCGTGGGACGCCGCGACCGGCAATACACCTTGGAACAGCGACTGTGGCGGAGTGATGACGCAGACGATCACGTTCACCTCGCAAGCCCCCTTGTACGCCGTGGCCAATCCGGCCATGGGCGCGCAGGGCACGTACATACCCTCCGCCGTGGCCAGCTCCGGCCCCGGAATGGTCGGTTTGTCCGTGGACGCTTCTTCTCAACGCGTATGCCGGATAAACAACAGCGGCGTGGTGACGTACTTTGCACCGGGTCTATGCACCATCGATGCGAATGCATACGGTTCCGGAGTCTATGCGCCGGCAGCCCAGGTGCAGCAGTCATTCCAGGTGATTTTGCTATTGCGAGTTTCGCGATAGGCGATCGGCTGACTTGAAGCCCGCTTGCAGGCGGCTTCAGCACGCAAGCCATCGGGTGCCGTGATCGATTCGATGATCTTTTTGCGTCTTGGTACGTACTGCAACCCGATCAGGAGATTCTCGATGCCCATCGCCAGGCGGCTCGCATCGCAGCAAGGAAAACCGGCAACGTTTGTCAGCTCACGCCGGATCGGTGCGAGAGCGCTGTCGATGTGCATGTGTGTGGCGAGTTTGCTCGGCTTCAGCAGCACGCCGGCCGTCGCGGCGCCGAACACTTATTCGAGCGTGGGGGCGCCGAGCACAGGGCGGTACGCGGCCACCGCCACACTTCTGCCGAGCGGCAAGGTACTGATCGCCGGCGGTCAGGATTGGATGCTGGCGCTGGTGCCTGGCATGGATACCTTCGACCCGTCGACCGGAACGTTCAGCGCGGAGGGCACGCTGGTGGTGCCGCGCGTTGTGTCGACAGCGACGCTGTTGCCGACCGGCAAAGTATTGATCGCCGGCGGCTACAATGGGAGCTTCGTCGCTCTTGCCGACGCCGAACTTTATGATCCGGCGAGCGGAAGCTCGGTCGCCACCGGCAGCATGCTGCAGGCGCGCGAGAACGCCACCGCGACGCTGCTTGCGGATGGCCGGGTATTGATCGCGGGCGGTTTCAACATCGGCGGTTCGCCGGCGGTCGGACTGGCGACGGCCGAACTCTACAATCCGAAGACCGGCAAGTTCACTTCGACGGGCAGCATGCATCGTCCGCGCTGGGGGGCGCTCGCCGCGCTGCTGCCGACCGGCAAGGTGCTGGTGTTCGGCGGAGGCGACGCGAACTCCGCCCTGTCGGTCGCGA
>DAIMZS010000067.1:11659-12776 GCA_036733825.1 Rudaea sp. | reverse complement strand
TCGATCTCCTTGGCGACGGACACGCCGTCCTTGGTGATCGTCGGCGCGCCGAAGCTCTTGTCGAGCACGACGTTGCGGCCCTTCGGGCCCAAGGTGGCCTTGACCGCGTTGGCCAGGGTGTTCACGCCGCGCAGGATGCGCGCACGGGCGTCTTCACCGAAACGGATATCTTTAGCTGCCATTGTCTGATTCCTCGATACGTATGCTTTTGATCGTCATTCCCGCGCAAGCGGGAATCCAGTTCTTGATCTTCTTGAGGTAGCCGAAGAACTGGATTCCGGACTCCGCCTGCGGCGGCTCCGGAATGACGGCTGTGAATTCGGTAGGCTCGATCAGCCTTCGATGATCGCCATCAGGTCTTCTTCGCGCATGACGAGCAGTTCTTCGCCATCGACCTTCACTTCGGTGCCCGAGTACTTGCCGAACAGCACCTTGTCGCCGGCCTTGACCGCGAGCGCGCGCACCTTGCCGTCCTCGAGAATCTTGCCCGTGCCGACCGCGACCACTTCGCCCTTGATCGGCTTTTCGGTTGCGGTGTCGGGAATGACGATGCCGCCGGCCGACTTGGTTTCGGCCTCCAGGCGCTTGATGATCACGCGATCATGCAATGGACGAAGCTTCATAAGCGTATCCTCAACTGATTGAAAAACTGGAAATTTATCCGGACTGTTAGCACTCCGGCGTGCTGAGTGCCAAGTTTAGCGGCGGACTAATCCCTCTGCAATCGCCGCGCCGCGCGCATGGGATATGCGCCTCGAGGCTTGGCTTTCAAGGGAACGGCGGAGGTTTTTATCGCAGTCCGGAAAATAAGATGGCGGGCTGGTCGTGTTCCAGCCCGCCATTACGGACGAATTGCCAGTCGCTGGGGTAAACGAGTCTGGCAAATCAACTGGCTCTGCGGTGCTCACGCACGGCATGGACAGAGGCAACTCCTGTCACTCCCTGCCCGCCGACGCTTCTCGTCGTTTTGTTAAACGGGAAGCGCGGAGGGTGTGGACCACTCCCGACACCCGCGCCCACCATAACGAGGTCACCTCGCGCGTACCTGCCATGAAACGGACAATTGGGTGACATTTGCCGCCCATTGAGAAATCGGTCACGTCGGCTGACGGCCTAT
>DAIMZS010000067.1:10379-11559 GCA_036733825.1 Rudaea sp. | reverse complement strand
ATGCTGACGAGCATTCGCAGGCCATTCGGCCGCATGTTCCCTCCGCTTATTGCGACGGACCGCTTCGGTGCAGAGCCATCTGGATGCTCCGGAAGCATCTGTGCGCAGTTCAGCCGCAATAGCGCGCTGACGGCATATCCCGCGATTGGCCGGATCGTGTATTATCGTCTGCAACGCCAACGCTCTGGGGAGAGAGTCGGGTGCGTCACTACGTGAATGCCCTTTTCTGGTTGGCGGCGTCTTCTGGCAAGACTGTCGATTTGGCAGCGCCCGCGGCACTGCGCCCCTCTGCTCCTGCACAATGGCGAGCTTCCAGGTTCGCGTCCGTGCTGATTTCGTTTTTTTTCGCGCTTTCGCTTGCAGCAAGCGCGCACGCGCAGAATCTTCTGAGCAATCCCGGGTTTGAAACCGGCGATTTTTCCTCGTGGTCGACAAGCCTGGATCCGGTGTGGGACGCAGTGGATGGCAATTCCCCTCATTCGGGGGTGTATGGCGCTTATTTTGGCAATCCCGAAAGTTCCTGGATCTATCAAGACTTCCCCACTGTGGCGGGCGCAACCTACACGATCAGTTTCTGGTACCAGGCGGAGCTCGATCCAAACAATGTCTCCCAACCTTCGGAGCTGCAGGTTTTGTTTGGCTCGGGGAGTCTGACCGGCACTCTGGGAAGCTGCAGCGGGAGTTGCATCTGGGACTCGGCTTTGCTTGCCACGTCATGGACGCAGGTGACGCTGACCGTGACTGCGACCTCATCGACCTCGCGAATCCAGTTCCTCGTCACTGATCAGGTCGCCTTCATCGATCTCGACGACGTCAGCGTCACCCTCAGCCCTCCGTCAATCACCTCGGTTTCGCCTGCATCGGGCCCGGTGCCGGGCGGCACATCCGTGACGATCACCGGCACGAACTTCACCGGCGCCACGGCAGTGAAGTTCGGCGCGATCGATGCGGCCAGCTACAACGTCGACAGCGCAACGCAGATTACGGCATCCACGCCGGCGGCCACGGGAGCGGGGACGGTCGACGTGACGGTAACGACGGCGGTCGGCACGAGCGCGATCTCGGCTGCGGACCAGTTCACCTACGTCACCACCGCTCAAATCCTTACATTCGGCGCGGCGCCGACGGTGAAAGTGAACGGAACGGGCACGGTAACGGCGAGCAGCGCGTTGCCGAATTC
>DAIMZS010000067.1:6145-10279 GCA_036733825.1 Rudaea sp. | reverse complement strand
CCGCGACGACCGCGACGAGTTCGACGGCGAGCTGCACGACCACGTTCTCGAGCCCGGGCACGCACCCGCTGAGCGCGTTCTATGCAGGCGACGGCAACTACACCGCCACGGCGACGGAACAAGCGTTGGTGGTGACAGCGGCTTCTCCAGCAGTGCCGGCGCCCTTGCTCCCATCGTGGCTGCTGGGCCTGCTCGGCAGTCTGCTTGCGGCGATCGGCTTGGCGCGCGTGACAGGACATCGTTCCTCGTAGGGCGGGTAAGGCCAAGGTCAACCACTAGGGGAAGTGATGATGTCTCGCGCTCTTCGCAAATCGGCTGCCAGCGTCGCTATCGCCGCGCTGACTTCTTCCATCGCCCTGCCGTCGATGGCGCAGGAGTTGTTCCGGCCCGTCCCGAGCGATGCGGTGCTCGACCAGGCCTTCGTATCGCGCGGCGCCGACACGCGGCTCGTGACCGTGATGGTGGTGCTCTCGGGCGAGACGGTGGCTGCGGCGCAAAAGCAACTCGGTCGCAAGCTCTCGCGCGCCGAGCGCGATTCGATCATCAGCGCGCGCCTTGCGGAGCAGAAGGCGGCGCAGCCGGCGATCGAGCGCGTCGGCGGCACGGTGCTCGCGCGCCTGCAGAGCGCCATCGACGGCATCAAGGTCCAGATTCCGCGCAACCGCGTCGCGCTGCTGCGCAGCCTGCCGGGCGTGCTCGACGTGAAGGCGGTCGGCACCTACGAGCGCCTCAACACCAACGAGGTGAACCTGGTGGGTGCCCCGCAGGCCTGGCAGTCCGCCGCCGGCGCCTTCCAGGGCCAGGGGATCAAGATTGCGATCGTGGATACCGGCATCGACTACACCCACGCCGACTTCGGCGGCCCGGGTACCGTGGCCGCCTACAACGCGGCCAAGGCCACCGACAGCGCGCCGCCCGACCCCGCGCTCGTCGGCCCCGCGGCACCCAAGGTCAAGGGCGGCACCGACCTCGTAGGTGACGCCTACACCGGAAGCAACACGCCGGTGCCCGACTCCAATCCGCTGGACTGCGCCTTCAACGCCGGCACCGTGGGCCACGGCAGCCACGTCGCCGGCACCGCGGCGGGCATGGGCGTGCTCAGCAACGGCCAGACCTACAGCGGCCCGTACAACGCCGCGGCCTATTCACAGAACACGTTCAGCATCGGCCCGGGCGTGGCGCCCAAAGCCGACCTGTACTCGGTGCGCGTGTTCGGCTGCAGCGGCAATACCAACGTCGTCACCGAAGCCATCGATTGGGCGGTGGCCAACGGGATGGACGTGATCAGCATGTCGCTGGGCTCGGACTTCGGCAACGCCGGCAATGGCGACAGCGGCAGCCTGGCCGAAGGCACGGCCGTCGCCAACGCCGTCGCCGCCGGCATCCTCGTCGTTGCCGCTTCCGGCAATTCCGGGCCGACGCCCTACATCACCAGCGCGCCAGCCGTTTTCGAAGGCGCGATCTCGGTGGCCGCCACCGATGCGTTGGCGGGCATTCCGACGGCCAATCTGGCGCTGACCGGCGGCGCGAACCTGTCGGTGATCGATGCCAATGGCGCTGCCTTCACCGATGGAACGAGCTATCCGGTCCGGGTACTTCGCAACCCGGACGGCACGGTCTCGCTCGGCTGCAACCCGAACGAATACGACCCTGCCGTCACCGGCGTCAGCCTGGCCGGCAAGGTGGTGGTTAGCCTGCGTGGCACCTGCTCGCGTACCTTCCGTGCTGGCGCCGCCCAGCACTTCGGCGCGGCAGCGGCGGCCATGATCAACTCATCGGCCGGCCTGCCGCCCTACGAGGGCCCGATTCCCGGCGGCGCCAGCGACCCGAATTCAGGCAACATCTACGAGCCGGTGACGATTCCGTTCTTCGGCGTCGCGCAGGCCGACGGCGCCGCGCTCACCGGCCCGACCGGCGGCCCGGCGCCGGCGAGCGCCACCGCAACCAGCACGGGCATCACTCCGAATGCCGGTTTCGAGAAAATCGCGAGCTTCTCGTCGGCCGGTCCACGCATCGGCGACAGCGTGCTGCGCCCGGGCATCACGGCACCGGGCACCTCGGTGGTCTCGGTCGCTTCCGGCACCGGCAACGGCTTCCAGATCCTCTCGGGCACTTCGATGGCGACGCCGGCCGTCGCCGGTGTCGCTGCATTGGCCAAGCAGGCGCACCCCGGCTGGTCGCAGGCCGACCTGCGCGCCGCCATCGTCCAGACCTCGTCACCGGCGCTGATGAAGGACCTGCTGCAGCGCAACGAAGGCGCGGGTCTCGCGCAGGCGCAGGCAGCCACCGCCACGCAGGCGATTGTACGCACGCCCGACGAGAGCGTGTCGTTCGGTTTTGCCGACCTGCTGAACGACTTCAGGGCGACGCAGACCGTCACGGTCCACAACGACAGCCCGAAGGCCGTGCAGTTCAACATCACGACTACCCGATCGTCGGGGCCGGCTGGCGCGAGCGTGACAGTGCCGCCTTCGGTGATCGTCAGCGCCCATGCCGACGCCACCTTCCCCGTGCAGCTGGATGTGCCGGCGGCCGGGGTCGGCGGCGGCACGGGCTTCCAGGACATCGGTGGCTACGTCCAGCTCGCGCCGACGAACTCGCGCCTGAACGGCAACGTGAAGCTCTCGGTGCCGTATTACCTGGTCGCGCACAGCCGCTCGAACCTGGCGGTCAGCCAGAGCGGCACGACGATGAACTTCACCAATGCCGGCGGCGCTCTCGCCGGCACGCCGACCTTCTATACCTTGGGCCAGTATCAGCCGACGCCGCAAGGCATCGTCCAGGCCGATGTGCGGGCGGCGGGCGTGCGGCTGTCGGGCTCGAACGTGATCTTCGGCTTGAATACGCACAACCGCACGTCGACGACGCTGGCCCGCCAGGAGATCGACATCTGCATCGACACCAGTGGCGGCACCGGCTTCACACCGAACAAGGTGGTGATCGGCATCAATGGCTCGGTCCTGAGTACCAGCCTTCCGATCTCAAGCTACGCGACGGCGGTTTTCCCCACCGACGCCAACTGCAACATCAACGGCGGCGGCTCGCTGCTGTTCACGGTGACGCAGCCGACCGACAACTCGACCCTGCAGATCCCGGTGCCGCGCGCGGGCACGGCCGGCCTGGGCCTGACCACGACGAACCCGCGCTTCAAGTATGTGGTGCACTACTTCGGCACCGACGGCTTCGGGGCGCAACTGCCGGGCGTCGCCAGCTTCAATGCCTTCACCCCGGCGGTGACCTTCGGCGCCGCGCCGACGGTTCCGCCCAACGGGAGCGGCACGGCGACCTATACCGTCAACAGCGGCGAACTCGCCAACACACCGGCCCTAGGCGTCATGGTGGTGGCTCCGGACAACATTTCGGGCGAGGCGCAGGCGGCCTTGCTGGCGTTCTGACCGCAACGAGCGACGAAGACGCCGCTGGCGCGGGAGCTATGCACCTGTGCGGCGGGGATTCAAGAGGTAAGAGGAAAAGATAAATCGCCGCCTCGGCTTTGCCGAGACGAACTGAATAGGTGGTGCCGCTTATCCGATTTGAACGGATGACCTACCGCTTACAAGGCGGTTGCTCTACCAACTGAGCTAAAGCGGCAACGATGGATGGAATCTTTGATGACGGCGATGCGGAAGCCGCGCCAAGCGGCGTATTTTCGCACGAAAATCCGCGATCAAAAACAATCGATCGGCTGCGCGTGCAATTCGCTGCGCACCGGCACGTTGGCGCGCCAGTCGAGCGGCGTGTCGCCGGTTTGCGCGACATCGACCCAGTACATCGGCACCTCGTCGCTGCGTTGGGTCATTTCCGGTTTGAAACCGAGCGCGCGGATCTCGTTGAGGCGCTTTTCCGCGTTGCCGGATTCGCGGAACAGGCCGAGCGAAATCGCGTTCGGCTGCTCGCCCGCGGTGACGATGTAGTAGTCGCTGATGCCCTTGCTCGACAGCTGGCGCGCGATGTCGAGCGCGCGCTCGCGGTTGGCGGGGGCGGGCAGGTAGACCCAATAGCCGCGCACTTCGGTGACGCGCGTTTCGCGGAACTGGACGCGGGCGACGAGCGGGGTCAGCGCCTTCACCGCCGAGCGCATGTCGGCCTGCGTCGCGAACGCGCCGATCGAAAGGCAGGTTTCCTTTTTCCCAG
>DAIMZS010000067.1:0-6045 GCA_036733825.1 Rudaea sp. | reverse complement strand
GGGGCGAAGTACAGCCAGCCGGCCGCACCGATGTTGAGCGCGAGCAGGAGCAGGAAAAGAACGCGAACGAACATCCGTGCGGGGTGATTTCGAGGATGGCTTAAGATTCTAGCAGCCGAACGGCGACGCCTATCCAAACCGTTCTGCCTGCCGCGAGCATTCTATTTGCCGTCCGCGTCGGCGAAATACGCCAGTCCGCGCAGGACGAGATCGTGATCGACCCGATGCTCGAGTTCAATCAGCGGCGCCAGACGTTTGGAGCCTCCGCCGGAAAGAATCAGCGCCGGCGTCATGCCGAACGCCGCCTGCGCGCGGCGGGCGAAGCGCTCGACGAGCGCGACCGCGGCGAGCCAAGTGCCGGACTCGACCGCCGCGGCCGTGGTGTCGGCGAATTCCGCGATCGGCGCGGCGGCCAGCTCGCCGAGTCGCGCGGTGCGCTCGAGCAGGGCCTGGCGCATCAGCGGCGGCGCGGGTGCGATCAAGCCGCCGAGATGCCGCCCGTCGGCACCGACCGCGTCGAGCGCAAGCGCCGTGCCGCAGCCGGCGATCACGGCGGGGCCGGCGCAATCACGATGCGCGGCGACGAGGCCGAGGAAGCGATCGACGCCGAGCCGCGCCGGCGCCGAGTAGGCATTGCGCACGCCGCAGGCCGAGGCCGGACTGCGCGCGTAGCGCACGGATACGGCGAAGTGCTCGTTCAGCGAATGGGTCAACGCCTGTTCGAGTGCATTCGAAGCGACCGAAGCGACCCAGATCGCGTTGACCGCGGGTACGTCTTTCCACAACGAGGCGAAATCCACTTCCGCCGGCGGCGCCTCCGCCGACTCGGCGTCGTTCGCGCGCGCGTGCGTCAGCGTGGCGCCGCGATGCAGCTGCGCGCCGTCCCAGAGCGCCCATTTCAGGCGCGAGTTGCCGAGGTCGATCAGTAGTTTCATCGGGCGTGGTCCAAATCTACGCGGCGCGCACCGAAATCTCGGCGCTGTCGTAATGGGTGGTGATCTTGCCGTGGCGCACGATCAGCGCGCCGCGCTCGTCGACGCCGGCGGCGATGCCCTCGTGCGAAGCGCCTGCCGCGACGACGCGCACTGGGCGCTCGCGCAAGAGATCGCTGCGCGCGTAGGCCGGCGCGAACGCGGCGAAGCCGTGCGATTCGAAGCGATCGAGCGCGTCGACGAGGCGCGTGATCAGCCGCGCCGTCAATCGGTTGCGCGAGGGAACGTTGCCGTCGTGCAGATTCGCCACGTCGATCGCCGGCTGATCGATACGCGTCAGCGCCTGCGCGGGCAGGCGCAGGTTGATGCCGATGCCGATCACCGCGTGGCACGGTCCGAGGAATTCGCCGCCGAGCTCGACCAGAATGCCGGCGAGCTTGCGGCCCTCGGCAAGCACATCGTTCGGCCATTTGAGCCCGACCTTGGCGACGCCGCAGTCGGCCAGCGCGTCGACGACGGCGACGCCGACGACGAGGCTTAGTCCCGACAATGTCGCCATGCCCGCGTCGAAGCGGCGCAGCAGGGAAAAATACAGATTGCCGCCGAGCGGCGACTGCCAGGCGCGGCCGCGGCGGCCACGGCCCGCGGTTTGGGTTTCGGCGAGGCAGGCTTCGACGCCGGCCGCGTTTGCCGCGCGCCGCTGCAGTTCGGTATTGGTCGAGTCGATCTGCCAATGCACGGCGAGGGCGTGCAGGCGCTCGCGCATGACGCCGTCGAGTTCGCTGCGAATGCGCTCGGCGTCGAGCAGTTCCAGCGGCCAGGCGAGGCGATAGCCGCTGCCGGCGGCGCCCTCGATCGGTGCGCCGAGGTCGCGCAGATGCTCGATCTGCTTCCACACGGCGGCCCGTGTCACCTTAAGCTGCCGCGCGAGCTCGGCGCCCGACACCGCGTGGTCCGAAGACAGTGCGGCGAGCAGGGCGTGCGGTTCGATGGCCATCTCCGGATGATAGTGCATCGTCGTGACGGCCCGGACGATGCAACCGTTTGCGCGTTTGAGGCATCTGAAGAGGTGTCCGTCGGATCCGCCGACGTCCGTTTGTCCGCGGCGGACACGCGGACAGATCGGCGCCAGCGGTTCCGGCCGTTGATCGAAAAGGGATTTTTCGATTGGCACGATTGCTGCTGTTATCTGTTGGCAAGACACTGGCGCTGCCTCCGCGGGCATGCGACCATCCTGTTTCCCTGCAAGTCCGAACCCGGTGAACACCATGCACAGACGCTACGTCGTTCTCGCCGCCTTGCTGGCCTTTTTTGCCACGGCGCTGTATTCCGCCGCGGCCTTGAGCTGCAATGCCGAAGGCATCGGCAGCTCCAAGCAGCCGACCGTTGCTGCGGCCACAGTGCAGCATGCTGCGCCGGCGCCCGCCGCGAAACCGGCGGCCAAAGCTGACGTGGCCGCCGCCGCTCAGCCGGTGGGCGTGACGCCGGGCGCCGCACCGTCCAACGACGACGCCGGCGGCAATCTCGGCGACAGCGTCGGCGCGTCTTCGGGCACGCACAAGCGCGGCCTGCGCTGGCAGTCGTTCTTGCCGGGCGTCATAAAGTAGGGATTTCGAGTTCCGCGGCGAGCGAAGACAGCCATTGATCGCTGGCCGCGCTGCCGCGCGCGTGCACCGACTCGATCGCGTATTCGACCAGCCATTCGCGCAGCCGCGTTTCCACGCGTTTGAGCGCGGCCGCATCCCGGCCGAGCGCCACGCTGCCTTCGACGCGAAACGCCGCGCCTTCGAGCCGATACAAGCCGACGTGATCGCCGTCGTTGCGCAGCAGAAAACATTCCTGGTTGCGCGATAGCGTGGCGAGCAGGCGCGCCGTCGCGCTGTCCTGCGGATCGGCGGCGAGGAGGAGGCGCGGCTTCGGTGGCTGCGCCGCATAGGTCGCGTCGCGCTCGGCGTAGATGCGGCGCACGCGGTAGTCGACGACGCGTCGATCGAAACTCCACAACGTCGCGCCGATATCGCGCTCGTAGTCGGGATAGCGTTCGCGCAGCACGGCCATGCCCTGCACGCCGAGCGCGGCGCGGCGCGCGTCGCCGAAACTGGCGCTGCGTTCGTGATGCACGAGCACGTTGCCGGCGATCAGGTTGCGGTAGCCGGCGCGTTCGGCGCGCTGGCAGAAGTCGTTTTCCTCGCCGTAGCCCTGCGGAAACGCGGCCTCGTCCATCGGCCCGATGCGCGCGATCAGCACACGTTTGACGTACATGCAGAAGCCGTTGCCCGTCGGCAGCTGCGGATAGCGCAGGCCGGCCTGCTGCAGCACGGCGCGCTGGGCCTGCACGAGCGTCCAACGCGCGGGAACCGGGCAATGCTGTTCGAGTTCAGGCACCGTGAACGCACCCGCGTTGTCGGACACGGCGGTGACCGTGCCGATGTCCTCGGCGCCGTAAGCGGCGATCTTCAACGCCGACAGCCAGCGCGGGCCGACGACGGTGTCGCTGTTGAGCAGCACCACATCGTCGCCGCCCGCCAGGCGCATGCCGATGTTGACGCTGCCCGTGTAGCCGCGGTTGCGTTCGCTGCGATGGACGTGCACGTGCGCGTGCTTGGCCGCCGCGTCGAGAATCGGGCCGATGCGCTCGTCGGTGCTCGCATCGTCGATCAGGATCAGGCGCGCCTGCGGCGAGAAGCGCAGCACCGACTCGATGCAGCTTTGTACACTTTGCGGCGAATTGTAAATGGGGACGACGATGCTGACCCGCGGCAGCTCCGCGAGCGGCGCCGACGGCAGCTGCGGCGTGCCGGCAAGCGTAGTGAGGCGGCCGATCGGAGTGGGCGGCGGCGAGGCCGATGGATTCGCGCCGGTGCCGAGGCGGACTTCCCAGACCGGCAGGAGATCGCACGGCGGCTCCGCACCCGACACGGTGATGCCGAAGCGCAGCTCGTCATGGCCGGTCGGCGAATAGGGAAATTCGAATTCGAATTCCTGCGCGCCGGCATCGGTCGCCGGGAAACGCGCGAAAACGCCGCCGTCGAGGGTCAGTTCCGTCGCCGGCAATCCGGCGAGATCACCGGCCAGGCGCCAGCGCAGCGCGCTGCCGTTCCAGCCGAGCCATTCCGCGCGCCACTGCGCTGCCTCCATCACCCACCTTGTCTGGTCCACGGACCGGACAAGCATAGCGAACTTGCGCGCGCGTGGCGCGGGGTGTTCGTCAGGCGCGCTCGATGTGCGCCGCGTAGCAGCCGGGCCGCGCGATGTGCGCGTGCAGATAGGCTGTCTTCGGATCGGCGAGAAAGCGCTCGATCATGTTTTCGAGATGGCGGCCGTCGACGACGTCGGCCGCGGTCATCATTCCCTCGGCGTCGAAGCCGCGCAGCGAAAGCAAGCGGCGGCCGAGCATGTCGGGCACGGTATCGACGGCGTCGAACGGCACCTCGCCCTCGCGCACGTAAATCGCATGCCGCGAACGGTAGGGCGAGGCGACGTCGAGATGTCCGTAATTGACCAGGATGACTTCGTCGCCGACGTTCGCGTCGGTGAGACTGATGCGGCACGGAAAACCGTGCTCCTCGTCGACCGTGCGCCGCACCGCGAGACGTTGAGCCAGCTCGGCATCGGACAGGGAAAACAAATCGGCAAACGGTTCGAGCGGCAGACCGCGAATACGAAAATGCATGGCGGGAACTCGGTGGTGGACGTGCGCGCAGTTTGCCGCGGCGGCGTCGGCGGCGAACTCCGATTCTTGCGGGCGAATTTGCGCCGGCCGCAATCGCACATCGGTGCAGCGTCACCTCAATCGCGTTCGCCGACGATCAGCCAATTGTTGAACGGCAGGCGGCCGCTCAGCGGAGCGAAGCGCGTACGCAGGCCGCAGCGCGCGAGCACGGTTTCGAGTCCGGCGCGGGTCGGGTAACGCTTCGGCGCCGCGTTCATCCAGCCGACTTCGCGCGACAGCCAGTCGACCGCGCGCGTGAAGCGCGTGCGCGCATCGGCGCTCTCCAGTCCGCTGCGGATGACCAGGCGCGCGCCGGGCGCCACGCAGGCGGCTGCGCGTTCGATCAACGCCGTCGCCGCCGGTTCCGGCACGAACTGCAGCACGTCAAGCAGGGTCACGCTGCCGCGGTGCACGGGGAATGCATCGTTGGCGAGGTCGACGCATTCAAAGCGCACGTCGGCGAGATTCGCACGCGCGGCCGCGCTGCGCGCTGCGTCAATTTTCGCCGCGTCGTTGTCGACACCGAAATAGCTGCCCGCGTATCCCTGCGCGCGCAACGTCTGTGCGAGCAGGCCGATGCCGCAGCCGAGGTCGAGCAACGGCGCGTCCGTCTCGCGGAGTTCCTGGCCGACGGCGGTATACAGCGGATCGCCCGCCAGTTTGCCGCGTGCGTACCAATAATATTGTCGCTGCGGAAAGTAAGCGCCGGCAATCGCGCGGGGAGGCATGTGATTCATGTCATCCCCGCATTGCCGAATCCGCTCACACCGTCAGCGGATTCGGCTTGTCCGTATCGATCTTCCATGTCTTGATCGCGCGGGCGACGTCCTTCGCGCTCATCTTGCCTTCGGCGGCGAGCGCGGCGATGGCGGCGTGGGCGATGTAGTAGCGGTCGACCTCGAAGAAGCGGCGCAGGTTGTCGCGCGTGTCCGAACGGCCGTAGCCGTCGCAGCCGAGCACGGTGTACTTCTTGCCGTCGGGCATGAACGCGCGGATCTGGTCGGCGTACTCGCGCACGTAGTCGGTCGCGGCGACGGCGGGGCCGGCGCGGTCGGCGAGGCAGGCGGTCACGTACGGCACGCGCGGCTTGTCTTCGGGATGCAGGCGGTTCCAGCGCTCGGCGTCGAAGCCGTCGCGGCGTAATTCGGAGAAGCTCGGACAGCTCCAGATGTCGGCGCTGACGCCGAATTCCTTCTCGAGCAATTCCGCCGCGGCGATCGCCTCGCGCAGGATAGTGCCACTGCCGAGCAGCTGCACGCGCGGTTCGTTCTTCTTCGGCTTGCCGGCGTCCTTGAACAGGTACATGCCCTTGATGATGCCGTCCTCCGCGCCTTTCGGCAGATCCGGATGCGCGTAGTTCTCGTTCATCACGGTGACGTAGTAATAGACGTCTTCCTGCTC
>DAIMZS010000066.1:0-12807 GCA_036733825.1 Rudaea sp. | reverse complement strand
GTTCTCGGACCCTCACCCCAACCCCTCTCCCGGCGGGAGAGGGGCTCAAGACAAGAAATGACGGACAAGGAATGAAAGCAAAAATCACCTTACTCCCCGGCGACGGCATCGGCCCCGAAGTCGTCGCCTCCGCGGTCGACGTTCTGCACGCCGTCGCGGCGAAGCACGGCCATGAGTTCACGTTTGATGAGCAACTGATCGGCGGCGCGGCGATCGACGCGCACGGCGATCCACTGCCGCCGGCGACGGTGGCGTCGTGCAAATCCGCCGATGCGGTGCTGCTCGGCGCGGTCGGCGGGCCGAAGTGGTCGGATCCGAATGCAAAGGTACGCCCCGAGCAGGGCCTGCTCGCGCTGCGTGCGACACTCGGCGTCTACGCCAATCTGCGTCCGGTGCGCGTGCATGCGAAGCTGGCGAATCTCTCACCGCTGAAGAACGAGAAGCTGCAGAACGTCGACCTGTTGTTCGTGCGTGAACTGACCGGTGGTGCCTACTTCGGCGCGAAGACGCGCACGGCCGATACCGCGACCGACGAGTGCAAGTACACCGTCGCCGAGATCGAGCGTGCGACGCGACGCGCCTTCGAGTTCGCGCTCGCCCGCAAGAAGCACGTCACCCACGTCGACAAGGCGAACGTGCTCGAAACCTCGCGCCTGTGGCGTTCGACGGTCGAGCGCGTTGCGAAGGACTATCCCGACGTGAAGCTCGAGCATCAGCTCGTCGATTCGATGGCGATGCTGCTGCTGACGCGGCCGTCGGCTTACGATGTGATCGTCACCGAGAATTTGTTCGGCGACATTCTCACCGACGAAGCCGCCGCGCTCGCCGGTTCGCTCGGCCTGCTGCCGTCGGCCTCGCTCGGCGACGGCAAGGTGGGGCTATACGAACCGATCCACGGCTCCGCGCCCGACATTGCCGGCAAGGGCCTGGCGAATCCGCTCGGCACGATTCTGTCGACGGCGCTGCTGCTGCGCTATTCGCTCGGCCTCGAAGCCGAAGCGAACGACGTCGAAGCGGCGGTCGATGCGGTGATCGAAGCGGGCACGCTCACGCGCGATCTCGGCGGCAATGCGAACACGACGGAAGTCGGTGCGGCGGTGCTCGTCCATCTCGGCGCGCAGCGCAAGGAAGCCGCCTGATGTCGAACAACGAAACGAAGCTGCGCAGCGACGTGATGAAGTCCGGCCCGGACCGCGCGCCGGCGCGCGCGATGCTGTACGCGACCGGCCTCGACGAAGCCGCGATCAAGAAGCCGCTCGTCGCCGTCGTGCACACCTGGTCGAACGTGTCGCCGTGCAATCTCAATCTGCGCGAACTGGCCGAGCACGTCGCCGACGGCGTGCGCGCGGCCGGCGGCACGCCGATCGAGTTCAACACGATCGCGGTGACCGACGGCATCGCGATGGGCACGCCGGGCATGCGCGCCTCGCTGATCAGCCGCGAGGTGATCACCGATTCGATCGAGCTCGCGGTCGACGGGCACTCGCTCGACGCGATGGTCGTGCTCTGCGGCTGCGACAAGACGATTCCGGCCGCGGCGATGGCGCTCGCGCGCCTCAACATCCCCGGCGTTGCGCTGTACGGCGGCAGCATCGACCACGGCACGCTCGACGGCAAGTCGATCACGATCCAGCAGGTGTTCGAAGCGGTCGGCGCGCACGGCGCGGGCAAGATCGACGACGCGCGCCTGCACGACGTCGAGAGCAAGGCCTGCCCGGGCGCGGGGGCCTGCGGCGGCCAGTTCACCGCGAATACGATGTCGATGATGCTGATGACGCTGGGCTTGTCGCCGCTTGGTTTCAACGACGTCGCCGCGACCGATCCGCACAAACGCGAGGTCGCCAAACGCTGCGGCGAGATCGCGGTGGAAAACATCCGCCGCAACTTGCGCCCGCGCGATGTGCTCAGCGCGACTTCGTTCCGCAATGCCGCGCGCGTCGCCAACGCGACGGCAGGTTCGACCAACGCGGTGCTGCACCTGCTCGCGATCGCGGGCGAAGCCGATGTGCCGCTGAGCCTGGAGGACTTCGAGGTCGCCTCGAAAACGACGCCGGTGATCGCCGATCTGATGCCGGGCGGCAAATACACGGCGATCGAGATGACGGCGGCGGGCGGTCTGACTCAGGTGCTGCGCGAACTGCGTGCGGCCGAGTTGATCGAAGACGCGCCGACGATGACCGGCAAATCGCTCTTCGAGGAAGTCGATGCGGCCCAGGCCGCGCCGGCCGATCAGCAGGTCGTCGTGCCGGTGTCGAAAGCGTTCAAGCCGCGCGGCGGCTATTCGATTCTCTACGGCAACCTCGCGCCGGAGGGCTGCGTGCTCAAGCTCGCCGGCAAGGGCAGACTCAAGTTCAGCGGCCCGGCGCGCGTGTTCGAAAGCGAAGAAGACACGTTCAAGGCCGTGCAGGCCGGCAAGATTCTGGCCGGCGACGTGGTCGTGATCCGCAACGAAGGTCCGGCCGGCGGGCCGGGCATGCGCGAGATGCTCGCGGTGACCGCGGCGCTGGTCGGGCGCGGGCTCGGCGACGACGTCGCGCTGATCACCGACGGCCGCTTCAGCGGCGCGACGCACGGCTTCATGGTCGGCCATATCGCGCCGGAAGCCGCGCGCGGCGGCGGCATCGGCCTGCTGCGCGACGGCGACACGATCGTGATCGACGGCGAGCGGCGCGTGATCGAGACCGATGCCGATCTGGAAACGCGGCGCAAGGCGTGGGTCGCGCCGGAGCCCAAGGTCAAGCGCGGCGTGCTCGCGAAATACGCCAAGAGCGTGGGCTCAGCCTCGCGCGGCGCCGTGATGGAGATTTGATTTGCTCGTCATCCCGGCGAAAGCCGGGATCCAGCGACTTTGCTTTGACATCGCACGAAGAGCAAAAGGCACTGGATTCCGGCTTGACCAGCCATTCGGCTGTTAAAAACCGCCGGAATGACGGAATTTTGTAACATTTTAGAAATTTATACTTTTATTAGGAGTGAGAAAATGTCTACCGCTACCCCCACCGTCACCACCGCCGCGCTCGAGAAGTCGAAGATCGCCATTCTCGGCTACGGCAGCCAAGGCCGTTCGCATGCGCTGAATCTGCGCGACTCCGGCCTAGACGTGATCGTCGGCCTGCGCGCCGGCGGCGCCACGGCCGCGACGGCGAAGGCCGACGGCTTCACCGTGGTCGAACCCGCGGAGGCCGTGAAGCAGGCCGATCTCGTCGCCGTGCTGACGCCGGACATGGTGCAGCCGGATCTCTACGTCAACGCGATCGAGAAGAATCTCAAGCCGAACGCGGCGTTGCTGTTCGCGCACGGTTTCAACGTCCACTTCAAGACGATCGCGCCGCGCAAGGACATCGACGTGATCCTCGTTGCGCCGAAAGGCCCGGGCCATCTCGTGCGCACCGAGTACGAAATCGGCCGCGGCGTGCCCTGCCTGTATGCGGTCTACCAGGACGTCACCGGTAAAGCCAAGGACAAGGCGATGGCGTATGCGGCCGGCCTCGGCGGCGCGCGTGCATTGCTGATCGAAACCGATTTCAAGGAAGAGACCGAAACCGATCTGTTCGGCGAACAGGCCGTGCTCTGCGGCGGCGCGAGCGAGCTGGTGCAGAAGGGTTTCGAGACGCTGGTCGAAGCCGGCTATCGTCCGGAGATCGCCTACTACGAAGTGCTGCACGAGCTGAAGCTCATCGTCGACCTGCTTTATCAGGGCGGCATCACCAAGATGCTGACGTTCATTTCCGAGACGGCGCAGTACGGCGACTACGTCAGCGGTCCGCGCATTGTCGATGCAGCGACGAAGGAGCGCATGAAGGCGGTGCTGAAGGACATCCAGGACGGCACCTTCGCCAAGAACTGGACCGCGGAATACAAGGCCGGCCTGCCGAACTACAAGAAGTTCAAGCAGGCCGATCTCGACCATCCGATCGAAAAAATCGGCGCGCAGCTGCGCGAAAAGATGGTGTGGCTGAACCAGCAGAAGTGATGCGCTTTCCCTTCTCCCTGCGGGAGAAGGTGGCGTGAAGCGCCGGATGAGGGTTCGGCATCGACAGTGGCGTCGATGGATATCCGGACCCTCACCCCAACCCCTCTCCCGATGGGAGAGGGGCTCAAGTGAGGACCAGGATCGTGAACGCACAACTGAAACCGTCGCAGACATCGAATACGCAAACGCCGGGCAAGCATCCGCTTGCCGGCAAGAACCTTTCCGGCGCGGATATCGTCGTACAGGTGCTTGCCGACGAAGGCGTCGAGGTCGTATTCGGCTACTCGGGCGGGGCGATTCTGCCGGTCTACGATGCGGTGTTCCGCTTCAATCACGAGCACGCGCGCGCGGACGGCAGTGAACCGTTGCCGCTGATCGTGCCGGCGAATGAGCAGGGCGCCGGCTTCATGGCGCAGGGCTACGCGCGCGCGTCGGGCAAGGTCGGCGTGGCGATCGTCACCTCGGGCCCCGGCGCGACGAATACCGTGACGCCGGTGCGCGACGCGATGGCCGACTCGATTCCGATCGTCGTCATCTGCGGCCAGGTGCCGACCGCGGCGATCGGCAGCGACGGTTTCCAGGAAGCGCCGATCAGCAACATCATGGCGGCGTGTGCGAAGCACGTGTTTCTCGTCACCGACGCGGCCAAGCTCGAAGCGACGCTGCGCTCGGCGTTCGAGATCGCGCGCACGGGGCGGCCGGGGCCGGTGGTCGTCGATATTCCGAAGGACGTGCAGAACACGAATCTGGTGTTCGACGGCGCCGTGACGCTGCCGTTGCCGGGTTATCGCGCACGGCTGGACGACATCGCCAAGTCGGTGCTCGACGAGGCCGCAAGCAGGACATTTTTCGACGCGTTCGCGAAGGCGAAACGCCCGCTGATCTACGCGGGAGGCGGCGTGATCGCCGCCGAAGCGGCGCCGGCGCTGCGCGAATTCGCCGCGGCGTTCGGCATTCCCGTCGTGACCACGTTGATGGGCATCGGCGCGTCCGACACGACGCAGCCGCTGTCGCTGCACATGCTCGGCATGCACGGCACGGCGTTTGCGAACTATGCGGTCGAGGACTGCGATTTTCTCATCGCCGTCGGCAGCCGCTTCGACGACCGCGTCGCCGGCGTGCCGGCGAAGTTCGCGGCCGGGGCGAAGTTCATCGCCCACCTCGACGTCGATCCGGCCGAGATCGACAAGGTCAAGCGCGTGGATTGGCATCATCTCGGCGATCTGAAGCTCACGCTCGACGGACTGCGCGAGTTCGGCCTGAAGTCGGGGCTCGGTCAAAAAAATAAGGACACATTCAGCGCCTGGCATGCGCACATCGCAGACCTGAAGAAAACTTACGCGATGAACTTCGACCGCAACGCGGCCGTGATCCAGCCTTATGCGGTGATCGAGGAAATCAACAAGCACACGCAGGGGCGCGCGGTCATCGCCACCGGCGTCGGCCAGCATCAGATGTGGGCCGCGCAGTATTTCGACTTCTGCGAGCCGCGCCTGTGGCTGACGTCCGGCTCGATGGGCACGATGGGCTTCGGCCTGCCCGCGGCGATCGGCGCGGCGTTCGCGCGCCGCGACGCGGTCGTGATCGATATCGACGGCGACGCATCGATCCGCATGAACCTCGGCGAGCTGGAGACGGTGACGACGTACAACCTGCCGGTCAAGGTCATCGTGTTGAACAACTTCGGCGACGGCATGGTGCGGCAATGGCAGAAGCTGTTTTTCAAAGGACGCTTTTCGGCGAGCGACAAGAGCCTGCACAAGAAGGATTTCGTCAAGGCGGCGCAGGCGGACGGTTTTCCCTGGGCGCAGCGCCTGGACAAGCCCGAAGATCTGCCGCGCGTCGTCGCCGAGTTCGTCGCATTCGACGGGCCGGCGTTCCTCGAGGTCATCATCGATCCGGATGCGGGTGTCTATCCGATGGTCGGGCCGGGCATGGCCTATGCCGAGATGATCACGGGCGACTTCATCCCGTCGCGGCAGAAGCCGACGGGGCAGGAAGTGGGGCCGGCGGAAATGTTCTAGCTGTTATCCCAGCGCAGGCTGGGATCCAGCTCTGGTCTTTTTAATGTCTGAAAGCTGGATTCCAGCTTTCGCTGGAATGACGGGAATACGGCATGCGCAGAATCATCTCCATTCTTTTACAAAACGAAGCCGGTGCTCTCGCGCGCGTCGCCGGCATGTTTTCCGCGCGCGGCTACAACATCGAGTCGCTGACCGTCGCGCCGACGCACGAGGAGGCGGTATCGCGGCTGACGCTCGTCACCTCGGGCAGCGATGCGGTGATCGATCAGATCATCAAGCAGTCGCGCAAATTGATCGACGTACTCGAGATTGCCGACCTGACGAGCCTGGAGCACATCGAGACCGAATTGCTGATCCTCAAGCTCGACGTGCGCGCCGACGCGCTCGGCGCCTTCGTCGCCGCGCTGCGCAAGTATCCGCGTGCGCAGGTGATCGACATCAGCGGCAACGTGCGCACGATCGAGTTCACCGGCAGCGGCGCGGACGTCGGCGAGTTTCTCGCTGCGTTCGGCAAGATCGGCGAGATCGTCGAACTCGCGCGCAGCGGCACCGCCGCGGTGGAGCTGGGATTGTCGGTGCTTTCGCACGGCTCGCCGCGGCCGCGATTGCAGTCGGCGTAAGGATTTTTTGCATCCGAGGCCGCCGCTTCCGTATCCACGGGAGCGGCGGCTTTTTTGTTTCTTGCTGCAACGCGACGTGAAACCAGGCCCGGGAATAGTGCAAGTTCGCCATTGCGGCCCGTTGTTCGTGCTCGAGGGATCGAAACCGCCGACGGCCGCCATCGACGAGGAGACTCTTCCATGCGCTGTGCGCATGCTCGATGCGTTTTCGGCATTTATATGATAAATAGGGCGAATTGGCTTCGAAGGGGTATGCAGTAGATCATGAGGACAATTCAGGGTCCCGCCATTTTCCTGGCGCAGTTTCTCGGCAACGAACCGCCTTTCGACACGCTCGCGAATCTATCGCGCTGGGCCGCGGGGCTGGGCTACAAAGGTGTGCAGCTGCCGACGGCGCCGCACATCATCGATTTGGAAAAGGCCGCGCAAAGCCAGACCTACGCCGACGAAGTCAAAGGCATCGTCGCCGAACACGGTTTGGAAATCACCGAGCTGTCGACCCACCTGCAGGGCCAGCTCGTCGCCGTGCATCCGGCCTACGACAGTTTGTTCGACGGGTTTGCCGCCGAGCACGTGCGCGGCAATCCGGCGGCGCGCACGGCGTGGGCCGTCGAACAGCTGAAGTTTGCGGCGAAAGCTTCGCAGCGGCTGGGCCTGAAAGCGATCGCGAATTTTTCCGGCGCGCTGGCGTGGCCGTATCTGTATCCGTGGCCGCAGCGTCCCGCGGGGCTGGTCGAGGAAGCGTTCGCTGAACTCGCGCGGCGCTGGAAGCCGATCCTCGACGTGTTTGACGAGGCCGGGGTCGACGTCAGTTTCGAACTGCATCCGGGCGAGGACCTGCACGACGGCGTCACCTTCGAGCGTTTCCTCGCCGCGGTCGGCAATCATCCGCGCGCGAACATTCTTTACGATCCGAGTCACTTCGTCCTGCAGCAGCTGGACTATCTCGAGTTCATCGACTTCTACCACTCGCGCATCAAATCGTTTCACGTCAAGGACGCCGAGTTTCGCCCCAACGGCCGCCAGGGCGTGTACGGCGGCTACAGCGGCTGGGTCGAGCGCGCCGGACGTTTCCGCTCGCTCGGCGACGGGCAGATCGATTTTGGCGCGATCTTTTCCAAGCTCGCGCAGTACGATTATCCCGGCTGGGCGGTGCTGGAGTGGGAGTGCGCGCTCAAGCATCCGGAGGACGGCGCGAAAGAAGGCGCGGAATTCATCCGCCGCCACATCATCCGCGTCGCCGAGCGCGCGTTCGACGATTTCGCCGGCAGCGGCGTGCCGCGCGATCAGCTGAGGGCGCTGCTCGGTACCGGAGGCTCGACGTGAGTGGATTTCGGCGCCTGCGCCTGGGCATGGTGGGCGGCGGGCAGGGGGCTTTCATCGGCGCGGTGCATCGAATCGCCTCTCGCATCGACGACCGCTATGAGCTGGTCGCGGCCGCGCTGTCGTCCAACGCGGCGCGTGCCGCGGCAAGTGGCGCGGCGATCGGATTGCCCGAAGACCGTAGCTATGCCGATTTCCGCGAAATGGCGCGGCGCGAAGCAGCCCGGCCCGACGGCGCCGAAGTCGTCGCGATCGTGACGCCGAATCACCTGCACGCGCCCGTGGCGACGGCATTCCTCGAAGCGGGCATTCACGTCGTCTGCGACAAGCCGCTGGCGGTGTCCGTTGCCGAAGGGCGGGCGCTGGCCGCGCTCGCGCGCGAACGCCGGCGCGTGTTCGCGGTGACGTACACCTATTCCGGCTATCCGATGGTGCGTCACGCGCGCGCGCTCGTGCGCGCAGGCGAGCTCGGCGACATCCGTCTGATCCAGGCCGAATATCAGCAGGACTGGCTCGCGCAGCCGCTCGAAGACGGCGACAACAAGCAGGCGTCGTGGCGCACCGATCCGGAGAAGTCCGGCCCGGCGGGTTGCCTCGGCGACATCGGCACGCACGCATATCAGCTCGCGGCATTCGTCAGCGGCATGCGTCCGGCGCAGCTCGCGGCCGAACTACACACGTTCGTGCCGCATCGCCGCCTCGACGATCATGTACAGATGATGCTGCGTTACGCCAACGGCGCGCGCGGCTTGCTCTGGGCGAGCCAGGTCGCCGCCGGCAGCGAGAACGCGCTGCGCCTGCGCGTGTTCGGCACGAAGGCGAGCCTGGCGTTCGACCAGGAGCACCCGAACGAGCTGTGGTTCACGCCGCTCGGCGGCGTCGCGCAGCGTCTCACGCGCGGCCGCGTCGACAGCGCCGCCGCGGCGCATGCGACGCGCATTCCGCCGGGTCATCCGGAGGGATATCTCGAAGCCTTCGCGCAGCTTTACACCGATGCTGCCGAACATATTCTCGCGCAGACCGAGGGGCGCGCGCCGGCGCCGCAGGCGGGCGATCTGACCACGGTCGACGACGGCGTGGCAGGACTCGAATTCGTCGATGCGGTGATCGCCAGCCATCGCGACGGCGGCCGCTGGGTGGATCTGAACAACCAAGAGGGGAGCAAGGCATGACCCAGGAAACGAACGGCATCGACCGGCGCGCGGCGCTTACCCGCCTTGCCGCGATGGCCGCAGCGGGCGCATCGTCGATGTCGACCGCGGCGGAAACCGCGCCGGCCAAGCCGGCGGCGAAACCCGGCGCGGGCAGGCTCAAGCAGTCGCTCTGCCGCTGGACTTCGAAGATGCCGCTGCCGGAGTTGTGCCAGCGCCTGAAGACGATGGGATTCGCCGGCATTGATCTGATCTATCCGGACGAATGGTCGATCGTTCACGACAGCGGTCTGACCGTGTCGATGGCATATGCCAGCCGGCGCGAGAAATTCATCGAGACCGGATTCAACGATCCGGCCAATCACGCGATGCTGTTGAAGGAACTGGAAACGGCCATCCCGCTCGCGAAAAGGGCCGGCGTGAAGAACGTGATCGCCATGTTCGGCAACCGCAACCCGGCGATCGACGAGGGCAAGGCGCTCGACAATTGCGTCGCCGGTCTGTCGAAAATCGCGCCGCTCGCGGCCGAGAACGGCGTGACGATCTGCGTGGAGCTGCTCAACAGCAAGGTCGATCACCACGGCTATCAGGGCGATCACACCGCGTTCGGCGCCGCGGCGATGAAGCGCATCGGTTCGCCGAACGTGAAGCTGCTCTACGACATCTACCACATGCAGATCATGGAAGGCGACGTGATCCGCACGATCCGCGACAACATCCAGTGGATCGGCCATTTCCACACCGGCGGCGTGCCGGGCCGCCACGAAATCAACGGCACGCAGGAACTCAACTATCACGCCATCGCCGCCGCGATCGCCGATTTGAACTTCGACGGCTTCCTCGCGCACGAATTCTCGGCGACGCGTCCGGATCCGTTCGTCTCGTTCGCCGAGGCGGTCGAGATATGCACGGTATGACTTCTGGATCGAACACGATGACCCTCCGACTTCTGAATGTTTTTGCTTCGCCTCTCGCCGTCGCGCTCGTGGCTACGGTCGCGTGCCATTCGATCGCGCAGGCGCAAGCGCCCGACCCGACCGATCCGAAAGCGACCGAGCAATGGGAGCCGGTGCCCAGTCTCGTTACGCCGGGTGCCACGGCGAGTTCGCCGCCGTCCGATGCGGTCGTGCTGTTCGACGGGCGTAATCTCGATCAGTGGGAAACCGCGAAAGATCATTCGCCTGCGCGCTGGAAAGTACATGACGGCATCGTCACCGTGGACAAGGCGACGGGCAACATCCAGACCAAGCAGTTGTTCCGCAATTATCAGCTGCATTTGGAATGGAGCGTGCCGGAAGGCATCACGGGCGAGGGGCAGGCGCGCGGCAACAGCGGTTTGTTCGTCGCCTCGACCGGCGGCGGCGACGAAGGCTACGAGGTCCAGATTCTCGATTCGTACAAGAACAAGACCTACGTCAACGGCCAAGCGGCGAGCGTGTACAAACAGGCGCCGCCGCTGGTCAACGCGATGCGCCCGCCGGGGCAATGGCAGAGCTACGATGTGATCTGGACCGCGCCGGTGTTCGCCGACGACGGCAAGCTGAAAAGCCCCGGCTACGTGACCGTATTGCACAACGGCGTGCTCGTGCAGAACCATACCGAACTCGCCGGCGAGACGGTGTACATCGGCAAGCCGAAGTACAAGCCGTACCACGAGGCCGCGATCAAGCTGCAGGCGCACGGCGATCCGTCGCCGCCGATCAGCTTCCGCAACATCTGGGTGCGCAAGCTCGACTGAGCGGCGCACCGACCAATTCGAACGTCCACCGGAAATCCACCCGCATAGGCTCAGGCAATGACCAAACCCGTTAACGCATCGCGATTGTTCGTCGCGTCCTGTCTGGCCTTGTTGGTCACCTCGCTCACGTTCGCGCTGCGGGCGAAGATCACCGGCGTCTTCCACGACAGTTACGGCCTAACCACGGAAGAAATCGGCTGGGCGTTCAGCCCGGCGTTCTGGGGCTTCGCCGTCGCCATGTTCATCGGCGGCATGGTGATCGATTGGATCAAGACCCGCAATGTTCTCTGGATCGCTTTCGCGAGCCATCTCGTCGGCCTCGTCGTGCTGCTGTTCGCGAAGGACAAGAGTCTGCTGTTCTTGTCGAATGTCTTCATCGGATTCGGCAACGGCTGCGTGGAGGCGGCGTGCAATCCGCTGGTCACCGCGCTTTTTCCGAACGACAAGACGAAGATGCTCAACCGCTTCCACGTGTGGTTTCCGGGTGGCGCGGTGGTCGGCGGAATCCTGTCGTGGATCCTGATTTCGCAGTTGAATCTCTCTTGGCAGGTGCTGACCTCGGTGCTGTTCATCCCGCTCGCGCTGTACGGCTATCTGTTCTTCGGCGAGACGATTCCGGAAACCGAGCGCGTCACCAGCGGCGTTTCCTACAAAGACATGTTCCGCCACGTCGGCGCACCGATCTCGATCATCGCACTGGTCAGCTACATGATTTTTGCCACCTCGATGTCGGTTCCGATCGATTTCAATGCGACCTCGACCTGGATCGTCCTCGGCCTGATTCTCGTCGCGATCGCGGTGGAATCGCTGGTGATCAACAAGACCAGCCTGCTGTTTCCGTTCATCATGTTCTGCATGTTTCTGACCGCGTCGACGGAGCTCGGCACGAACCAGTTCACCGGCGCGCTGCTCGACAAGACCGGCATCGATCCGATGATCGTGCTCGTCGTGGTGACCGGCATTATGGCGCTTGGCCGCTATTTCGCCGGGCCGCTGGTACACAAGCTCAGCCCGGTCGGCGTGCTGCTGGGTTCGGCGATCGTTTCTGCAGCGGGGCTGTATCTGTACAGCATCGTTGGCGGCCCGGGCAGCACGTTGCTCGCCGCGATCGTCTTCGCCGTCGGCGTCTGCTATTTCTGGCCGACGATGCTCGGCTTCGTCTCCGAATACACGCCGAAAACCGGCGCGCTCGGCCTGTCGATCATGGGCGGCGCCGGCATGGTCGCTACCTCATTCGTATTGCCGATCATGGGGCACTCGATCGATACCGCCGGTCCGCAGCAGACGCTGCGCTTGATGACCGTGCTGCCGCTGATCCTGATCGCGGCGTTCGCCGTGCTCGCGCTCTATCTACGCAACCGGCGCGCGGGCGTGCAGACGCTTCACCGTTCCACCACGACCGTGGGCGGCGAGTAAGCCATTCGATTCGCAATATGCCGATTTCACGCTGAGGGAAGCACATGCACAAGTCATCACGCAGACAATTTCTCATTCGTTCGGCCAGCCTGGGCGCGGCGTTCGCCGCCACCGGACTGTCGCGCCGGCTCTGGGCGAATCCCTTGAGCAAACCGATCGGCATCCAGTTGTGGACGGTCAACGATACGCTGCAGCACGATCCGGCAGGCACGTTGAACAAGCTCGCCAAGATCGGTTTCAAGGAAGTGGAATCCGCGGGCTTCGTCGGCCTGGAGCCGAAACAGTTTCGCCGCCTGCTTGACGACGCGGGCCTGCGCTGCCCGAGCGCGCATCTGCAGTTCGACATGGACAATCTCGGCGCGGCGTTCGAGCAGGCGCACGCGCTCGGTGCGACGTATGCGGCGGCCTCCTCGCTGATCGAGCCGGTCGGCAAGGCGATGAAGACCAAGCTCGAATGGAAGTCGGCGATGAGCGCGGAAGAGGCCAAGCGCACCGTCGACATCGCCAACCGCATCGGCGAAGCGGCCAAGCGCGCCGGCCTGCAGTTCGTTCTGCACAACCA
>DAIMZS010000065.1:2021-12837 GCA_036733825.1 Rudaea sp. | reverse complement strand
TGGATCGGCGGCGAAGAGCTGCACAACAACCACCACGCCTTCCCGAGCTCGGCCAAGTTTGCGCTGCGCAAGTTCGAGGTCGATATCGGTTGGGGCATCATCTGCCTGCTGCGCAAGTTCGGCCTCGCCAAGGTGCTGCGCGTGGCGCCGACGCTCGACGTGCGCCCGAACATGTCGCTGCCCGATGGCGAGACAATCAAGGCGCTGGTCTCGCACAAGTTCGAAGTAATGAGCGATTATTTCAGCGGCGTCATCCTGCCGACGCTGCGCGAGGACGCCAAGCACGCCGGCGCCGGCATCGCCGCGATTCCGCGCGCGCTGCGCCGCGCGCTCGGCAACGGCGGCCGCTGGCTCGACGAGCATTCGCGGCAGAAGATGCAGGCGCTGGTCGAAAACCGGCCGACCCTGCGCACCGTGTGCGATTTCCGCGCGCGCCTGGCGAGCGTGCTCGAACGCAACACGGGCGGCGCCGAGGCGATGATGAACGGGCTGACCGAATGGTGCCGCGAGGCGGAAGCGTCGGGCATCCACGCACTCGCCGCGTTCGCCGCGCGCCTGCGCGGCTACGCGCTGGCGCCGGCAAGAGGATAAGCGTGGTTCCCAGCCGTTTTCCCCAATGTTGAAAACAAGAACCCGCTAGCGCGGGTTTTTGTTTGCCGGCGTTCCCGTCGCGAAATGCCTTCCAGGCACGACGGTGTTTCCGCCGGCGCGAAGCTCCGTCGCAGATCAGGGTCGATATGAGTTCATCCGCAGATCGTCTTTGGCAGAAGGCACAACGCTACATCGCCGAGCGTCAACTGACGGCGGCGCGCATCACGTTGGAGTCGTTGATTCAGCGCGATCCGCAGTACGTTCCGGGGTACATTTTTCTGGCGGGCATCCTGCTTTCGGAAGGGCGCATGCGCGCGTCGACGTCGCTGTTGCTCGCCGCCGGCCGCATCGCGCAGCCGGATCCGGAAGTGACCTGCAATCTTGCCCTCGCGCTGCTGCGGGTCGGCGAGGTTCTCGCAGCGATCCGCTGTGCGGACGATCTCGCCGCCAGGCCGGATATTCCCGGCGAGAATCTGGCCGTTCTCGCGCACGTGTATCAAACCGTCGGCGATCACGCCAAGGCGTTGGCCCTGGTCGAGCGCGCGCGCGGATTCGGCATGGCGACGGCGGATTTCCACTACTTCAGTTCGATCCAGCTGATGTTCAACGGGCGCATCCCCGAGGCGCAGGCGGAACTGGATGCCTGCCTGAAGAAGAGCCCGCACTACGGCCGCGCCGCGCTTTCGCGCGCCCGCCTCGGCAAGCAGACTCGCGAATCCAATCACGTCGCGGACCTGCGCGCGCGGCTGCAGGGCGTGGAGCGCGATTCGCTCGACGAGGCCGCGCTCGAATTCGCGCTGTTCACCGAGCTCGACAACTTGCGCGAGGAAGACGCCGCGTGGTCGGCGCTCGAGCATGGCAACGCGATCATGCACAAACGTTTGGGGCATGACGAAGCGCACGAGACGCAAATGTGCGACAGGCTGATCGAGCTGGCCACGCCGGAATTTCTGGCGCAGACCAGTGAACCGGGCGCCGGGCCGATGCCGATCTTCGTGATCGGCATGCCGCGCAGCGGCACGACCGTGCTCGAACAGATACTCGGCAACCACTCGACGGTGGCTTCCGCGGGCGAACTCGACGATTTCGCGCATCAGTTGCGCTGGCAGGCCGACTGCCACGAGCGGGCCCTGCTCGACGAGGCGCTGCTCAAGCGCCTGCCGGATCTCGATTACGCCAACGTCGGCAGGCGCTATCTGGCGCAAACTCAATGGCGTGCGCGCGGCCGGCGCTTTTTCGTCGACAAGCTGCCGCCGAACTACATGCTGGCGGGACTGATCCATCGCGCCTTGCCCAATGCGCCGATCATCCATATCTCACGCGATCCGATGGACGTCTGTTTTTCCAACTACAAGGCGCTGTTCGGCGATTCGGTGACGTACAGCTATTCGCTGGCGGACATCGCCGCGCACTATCGGAATTACGAACGCTTCATGCGGCATTGGCATCGCGCGATGCCGGGCCGGATACTCGATATTTCCTACGCCGAACTGGTGCGCGATCCGTCCGCCGGCGCGCGCAAGGTGCTCGAGTACTGCGGACTGCCGTTCGAGCCCGAATGCATCCACATTTCCGCCAACGCCGCCCCGGTCGCCACGCTCAGCACGATGCAGGTGCGCGAGCCCATTCACACGCGCGCGCTCGGAGACTGGCGGCGTTATGAAAAATATCTCGCCCCGTTGCGCGATGCGCTTGAATAACGGCGAGCCGTTCGCCGGAGCAAAAAAAACCCTGCAAATGCAGGGTGCGGTCAACGGACTCAAATGGAGATCGGTACTTCGTTCCTGACGACGCGCTTCATGCGCGGGTCGCGTCGGAATCGCAAAAAAGCCGGCAGATATCTGCCGGCTTTTTTTGGGGCAGGGCCTACTTTCCGCCGCCGAAATGCACGCTCAGTTCGGCAAACACCGAACGGCCGTACACGTTGTAGAGATTGTAGTTGTAGTACGGAATGCTGGTCCAGGTATTGTCCTTCGGCGGCATCGAGTTGCGCAGATTGTTGCCGATGATCGACAACGACACGTCGTCGCTGAAGTTGTAGGCCACGGTCGCGTTGTAGATCCACCAAGGCGGAACATAGCCGCCGTTCGGGCCGTTGACGCCCGCCGGGTCGAGCACGGAAGCGTTGTTCGGCGTGCGGCCGTAGCGCGTCGCGTACACGGTCGTGGACCACGGACCGATGTCCCAATTCACCCCGACGTTGCCGATGGTCTTGAACTCCCAGGTATTGGAGTAATAGGGATTGGTGAAGTTGTTGTAGTCCGGATCGCCCGGGAACTGCTGGTGCGAGTGCACCAGCGTGACCTGGTACTGCACGTTGAAATCGAACTTGCCGTAACGCCCCGCGTCGACCTTGTAGTCGAGCGAGGACAAAATGCCCGACACCATTTCCTTGGAGATGTTGATCGTGTTGGCGAAGACCTGGTTGATATTGCCTTGCGCGCCGCGCTGGATTTGCGCGAGCGTTGCAACGCAGGTCGGCGAGGTCGGGTCGAGTGCTCCGGTGCGGCAGGCCGCCTCGTTTCTGAGCAGCAGATCAAGATCCTGAATCGAAATTTCGTTGGCGATGTTGATCTTGTAGTAGTCCGACTTCACCGTCAGATTGCTGACCGGCGACCAGACGAAGCCGACGCCGAACGACTTCGACGTGACCGGCTTCAACGCGCGGTTGCCGCTGTGTTCGACGAAGAGTTCGGTGTCCTGATAGTAGCGGCACTGTTCGATCGGCACGCCCGGTTGTTGCGAGGCGCAACGGTAGTAGTCCGTGTAGCCGGCCTGGTAATAGCCGCTGGTGCCGGAGAACGTGTACGACATGTCCGGCGCCTTGAAGCCCGTGCCGTAGTTGCCGCGCAGCAAGAGCGACTCCACCGGCCGGAATTCGAGGCCGATCTTGTAAGTGGCCTTGCTGTAATCGCCGCCGCCGTCGTTGCTGTATTTGTCGTAGCGCACCGAGGCGTCCGCGGTGAGCACGCTCAGAATCGGCGCCTTCAACTCCACCGCGCCTGCGGCGATGGAGCGCTGGCCCGCGCCGCCGGTGCCGGTACGGCCGAAGAAGTCGCCGTTAACCAGAGCATCCTGCACCGGATTGCTCCAGCTTTGATTGCCGGCCTGTAGTACCGCCGCGATACCGGCCGAGCCGCCCGGCAGCGTGAACAGATCGGCATTGGTCAGCAACGCGTTGACGTGCTGGGTCCACGTCTGCGACGCACTGGTGATGTTGCCGAGCATGCTCGCGTACTGCGTCGAGGTGAGCGGCTGGTAGAAATTCTTGTAGTTCGGCGAGTAGATCGGATAGCCGCTGCTGGTGCCGAGCTTCGGGCCCAGGAACTGGCTTTCGAAAAAGCTGTTCATCGGCGCCGCCAACGGCCACGCTTCCTGCGTCGTATTTTTGTATCCGGAGCGGTCGTAGTAGAAATCGTAGTTCCACGACGACGAGCCGAAATTGCCGCGGGCGCCGCCGTAGAAGTTGTAGGTCTTGGACAGATCCTTGATCAGCCCCTGGCCCAAGCCGCCCGTTTCTTCGGGGGCGAAAATATGCTGGGCGAGATTGAGCGTTTCGGCATTGGCGTCGATGTAATACAGACTCCAGAAACGCCGGCCGTCGCTGTAGCGCTGATTGTTGACGTTGGCGAGCAGGGTGCCGTACAGCTCCAGGTTGTCGTTGATGCGGTCGGTGATCTTGAAATACCCCGCCGCCGAATGCGACTGGCTGTAGAGCGTGCCGTAGCCGGTTTCGTACTGGCTGCCGCAGTAGCTGCCGCTGCCCGGACGCGTCTGATAGCTCGTGGTGTTGTTGAACAGGTTCGACAATTGAGCGCAGGTGGCCGCGCCCGGATCGTCGTACTGCAGCCCGTTGGCGGTGTAGCTGCCGATCAGGAACGTGCGCGAGCCATAGCGCGCCGTCGGATCGGGATTGGGAAGCGTGGACGCCGTCAGATCACGCTGATAGCCCCAGATCGGATCGATATTGCTGAGCTGCAGGCCATACACCAAATTGACGTTGCTGCCGTTGTAGCCGCCGGTGAACGACAGGCGCTGCTGCTGGCCGCCGCCGCCGGTGTAGCCGCCCATGCGGTAGTCGAGATTGAAACCGTCGACATGCTGCTTGAGCACGATGTTGATGACGCCCGCGATCGCATTAGAGCCGTAGATCGACGAATTGTTGCCCGGCAGGATGTCGATATGGTCGACCATGCTGACCGGGATGTTAGTCAGGTCGGTGAAGTTGCTCGATCCGTTGAAGAGCAACGGATAGTCGGCAAGCGGATGGCCGTCGATCAAGGTCAACGTGAAGCCCGGGTCCAGACCGAGGATGCTGATCTCGTGCGCGCCTTGAGTGAAGCCGCCCTGGAACTGGCCGTCCTGCACGCCGCCGGTCGCCAACGGCAACGCGCGCAGCGCGTCGTACACGTTGGCAAATCCTTGCTTCTGGATATCCGCCGCCGAGATCGTCACCGTCGGCGCGGCGGTTTCGATCTGCGCCTGCGGAATCAGCGAACCGGTGACGGTGATGCCTTTGAGCTGCGTCGTCTCTTTTTTCTTGTCCTGATCGGTCGTGTCCGATGGCGTCTGGCCCGAGCTCTGCGCGAACGCATGGCCGACGGCGAAGCTTGCGGACAGACCCAAAAGGATGGAAGACACCAGTAGCCGTTGTTTCATTAGAGCTCTCCGTAAAGTACGAAACGTTTCGGAACCCGATGCAAAGCCGGTTCGCGACCGACCGGACGAACTTATGAACGCCATTGAAGAGACTCGAACGGAAATCCGAACGAGCGCCATGCCGCCCCCCCAGATCCGGACGATCTGGTCAGCATGACAAACAGCCGCGTTCACCCAGCGCAACGCGATGCATCGAGTCGTTCTTTTTTAATGCCATTCGTACCCCCGAATGGCTAAACGGAACCCCGAAGGCTCAAGATAACGAAAACATAATTTTTCTGTCAATTGAACATCTGTGAAGAAATGTTATGAGCACATCGCTTCGGCGCGTCAGAGACGTGGACGGAGGAAGGGTAGAAAGCGCCGACGATCGGATGCAAGCCAATTTCCAAATTCGCGATCGTGTTCGCAAAGTGCGTGCGGCAAAGGATGATAACGTTGTCATCAGGGGAGACCACATAACCAGAAAGACCACGCGTACCTCATAGGGCGCGTACCGGCGACGCCATCGGACGTTGGCCGGCTGGAGAGGATCGATGGAATCGCCGGAGTTGATCAATGACTGACAACTTTCCGGAGACTTTCCCATGTTCGTACAAACGAAACGAGTAGCACTCAGCGCGGCGATCACCGGTGCGCTGGGAACGATGCTGAGTGTTGTCACGCTCGCAACCCTGCCGGTCCGCTACGCGCACGCTCAGACCACCTGCGCCGCCGCGTGGAACGCAAACACCGCCTACGTCGGCGGCAATGTCGCCAGCGAGAACGGCATCAATTACCTCGCCAATTGGTGGACGCAAGGCGATGAACCGGCGACGCACAACGGCGTCACCGGCAGCGGCCAACCGTGGACCTCGCAAGGCAGCTGCAGCGGAGGAACGCCGACGCCGACCCCCACGCCTACACCGACGCCCACGCCCACGCCGACTCCAACTCCAACTCCGACTCCGACTCCGACTCCGACTCCCACGCCTTCCGGCTGCGATCCGGCTTGGGTGGCCACGACCGCCTATTCCGGCGGCGCGCTGGTCAGCGAGAACGGCATCAACTACAAGGCGAACTGGTGGACGCAGGGCAACGATCCGGCGACGAA
The DNA here is from genome assembly GCA_036733825.1 of Rudaea sp. Taxonomy (GTDB): domain Bacteria; phylum Pseudomonadota; class Gammaproteobacteria; order Xanthomonadales; family Rhodanobacteraceae; genus Rudaea. Next base: position 6,494 of record DAIMZS010000065.1, on the reverse strand, counting down.
CAGCGGTCCGAGCGGCAGCGGCCAGCCGTGGACTTCGCTCGGCAGCTGCAGCGGTTCGACACCCACGCCGACGCCGACTCCGACACCCACGCCGACCCCCACGCCGACGCCTACACCCACGCCGAGCGGCTTGGTGTTCAGTCCGTACAAGGACATCACGATCAATCTGGACTGGAACACCAACATCATGCACACGGCGATCACCGGCACGTCGATTCCGGTCGTCGGCGCGGGCAGCCTGGTGTCGACGCAAGTGCCCAATCTCGGCGCGATCACGCTCGCGTTCGCGACCGGCGCCTGCGGCAGCGAAAACTGGGGCGGCGTCTCGGCGGCGAGCTTCGCGAGTGCGAATATCCCGGCGCTGTCGAGCGCAGGCCTCGGCTACATCGTTTCCACCGGCGGTGCGGCGGGCACGTTCTCCTGCGCGAGCCAATCCGGCATGGCCAGCTTCATGTCGCGCTATGCGAGTGCGCAGATGATCGGTGTCGATTTCGACATCGAAGGCGGGCAGTCGTCGAGCGACATCTCCAATCTCGTCGCGCAGGTGAAGTGGGCGGAATCGCAGTATCCGAACATGCGCTTCTCGTTCACGTTGGCGACATTGGCGGCGAGCGACGGCAGCTACGGCGGCCTCAACTCGCTCGGCGACACCACGGTGAGAGCGGTGCTGGCCGCGGGCCTGCAGCACTATACGATCAACCTGATGGTGATGGATTTCGGCGGCGCCTCGTCCGGCGTCTGCGTGGTTTCCGGCGGCCAGTGCGACATGGGCGCCTCGGCGCTGCAGGCGGCCGCGAACCTGCAGCACACCTACGGCATTCCGCTGAGCAAGATCGAGCTGACGCCGATGATCGGCGTGAACGACGTGTCGAGCGAAGTGTTCACGCTCGCCAACGTCGACACCGTCGTGAACTACGCAAAGGCGAACGGGTTGGCCGGCCTGCATTTCTGGTCGCTGGATCGCGACAGGCCGTGCTCGAATACCACGGCGTCGGCGACGTGCAGTTCGATAGCCAACGGGATCGTGCTCGACTACACCAATCGTTTCCTCAACGATTTGGACCGATAGGAATAGGGCGGTCGAGGTGGACCCGGCAGCGCACGCTGCCGGGTCTCATCACCTCAGGCAGCGGGAGCACCATAACGATGCTCGCGCATCCACTTCGTCGCGATCCACTTCTCGCCGCGCAGCACCGGCAAGCCGCCGTGCAAGGTCAGCGGATCGACCTGGCCGCGGCTGTTGCCGTACTCGAAATACAACGCCGCCCCCTTCTTCGGTCCGACCGTCAGTTTCAATTCGGGAAACACGGTCGCGCCGCCGTCTTCGACATCGTTCAAGTAAATGATGAGAGTCGCCACGCGCTGGCCGCCGTTGGCCAGGTGCACGCGGCTGCCGGGGTCGTCCGGCGGAAAGTAGTCGAAGTGCGGCGTGTACTCGCCGCCGGTGTGGTAGTGCAGGATCTGCAACCCCTCGCCGTTCTCGACCGGCCGATTCATCAGCGCGGCGATGCGGCGGTCGAGGCGGGCGATGAGCGGATTCGCATTGAGAAGGAAATACGTGCCTTCGCTCGTGCGCGCCTCGATGATTTTTCCTTCGCCGCTGGCGCGGTCGACCGTCGTCGAACGAATCAACTGGCCGGCCGAAAGGCGTACGAGATCATCGCATTCCTCCTCGCTGAGCAAGCCGTCGACCAGCGCGATCGTCGGACGTTCGATGCGCAGCGTGACGCGCACGTCGCGGTCGGGCAGATGGATGACATTGCTGGCAGCGAGGTGCGGGGTGTCGTAGACATAGCCGGTACTTACCGCAGCTGCTTCGCCTGGTCGCGTCGACAGCACGGCGCTGCGCGCCGCATCGGCATCGAAGCCCGAACGCACCATGTCGCCGATCAGCATGTGCGGATCGCAACCGCGTTCGAGATTGTGTGCGATCCATTCGCGCCACTCCGCCGGCACCGGTCTTGCCTCGTTCATGGACCTTCGCCTCCGCTGTTCTCGTCGGCCAAGCCTAACCGATGACAACGTTGACATCCATGATCCGGCGCACTGCTCGGCAGACCGAGACTTTTGCCGCCGCGACGCTTGTTCCTATAATGCTTTGCCTTTCGTCGACGCAGCGCGGGAGCTGTCGATGCCTACGCCCACTTCGGCTGAAAACGCCGCCTCGCCTCCGCAGAGCGCGGACGCACTGTTCGACGCCGTTTATTCGCGCCTGAAGGCGATGGCCAGCCGCCAACTTTCGCGGCAGCGCGCCGGCAACACGCTGGACACGACGGCGTTGGTGCACGAACTGTATCTGCGCGTCTGCAATGGACGCGAACTCGAGTTCACCCATTCCGCGCAATTTTTCGCGTATGCCGCGCGCGCGATGCGCAACCTTCTCGTCAATCACGCGCGCGACCGCTTGAGCCAGCGTGCCGGGGGCGACTGGCTGCGAATCACCATAACGGCCAGCGACGACCGCTTGGCGATCGCCAGCGCGGAAAAAGCACTCGCGCTGGACCAGGCGCTGGAGCAATTGCAGCAAGCCAATCCTCGCGCCGCGCGCGTGGTGGAATTGCGCTACTTCGCCGGGCTGCAATTGGAGGAAACCGCCGCTGCGCTGGGCATCACCCGGCGCACCGTCGATCGCGACTGGCGTTTCGCCTGCGCGTTCATCAATCAACGCCTGGGTTGATGTCACAAACGAATACGGATTCGTGTTCTGGAGTTCGTGGCAGTGCAAAAATGCGGCGGCAAGGGCCGCAGACGAGCGGGTGGAGACTAAGCGGCTATGCAGGCTGACGATTCCGAATCGAATTTTTCGATCGATCCCAACAACACGCTCAACCGCCTGCGCGATTGGTTTGACATCGCGATTAAGCTGCCGGCCGCCGAGCGCGAGCCGTGGATGGGCCAACACATCCCGGCGCCGGACGACCGCGAAGCCCTGCGCCGCCTGCTCGCCGCTGACGGCGACGGCGGCATTCTCAATACGCCGGTGTCGGAGCTCGACGCCCGCATCGCCGTCTCCGAACTGCAGGCCGAGGACTACGTCGGACGCCAGATCGGCGGCTTTCGTCTTGTGCGCGAACTCGGCCAGGGCGGCATGGCCGCGGTGTTTCTCGCCGAGCGCGTCGGCGTGGATTTTAGCCAGCAGGTGGCGATCAAAATATTGCGCCGCGGACTGTATTCCGAACTCGAGCAACGCCTGTTCCAACGCGAACGCCAGGTGCTCGCCAGCCTCGACCATCCGCATATCGCGCGTTTGATCGACGGCGGCGTCACCGACGCCGGCATTCCGTTTCTCGTCATGGAATTCATCGACGGCGTTCCCATCACGCGCCACGCGCACGAACGCAATTTGGATATGTCGCAGCGTCTGCGTCTGTTCGCCGACGTATGCCGCGCCGTCGAGGTGGCGCACCGCAGCCTGGTTGTGCATCGCGATATCAAACCGTCGAATATTCTTGTCACCACCGGCGGCGAACCCAAACTGCTCGATTTCGGCATCGCCAAGCTGATCAACGACGGCGGCGAGATCCTGACGCGTACGATCGGCTTTTTCACGCCCGGCTATGCCGCGCCCGAGCAGGCGCAAGGCGGCGCGGTCACGACCGCGACCGACGTCTACAGCCTCGGCGTACTGCTGCACGAATTGCTGCTCGGCTTCCGGCCCGAATTCAGCGCCGACGGCGAACCGCAGCGTCCTTCCTCTCTCGTCGGTGGGCGCTCGGCCGCGAACGCCTTCGCGGACAAACGCGATGCGGCGGCAATCACGTCGCCCGCTTCGTCGACGCAACGCCTGCGTCGTCTGCTGCGCGGCGACCTGGACAATATCCTGCTCAAAGCGCTCGAACCCTATCCGCAGCGCCGCTACGCGTCGGCGGGCGCGCTCGCCGAAGACATCGAGAGTTATCTCGGTGGCCGCCCGGTTCTCGCGCATCCGCCGACGCGCTGGTATCGGACGCGCAAATTCATCCAGCGCCATCGCGGCGGCGTGACCGTCACCGCGGTTCTGGCTGTGGCGATGCTGGCCGCGCTCGGGGTCGCGCTGTGGCAGGCCGACGTGGCGCGCAAGGAAGCGGCGCGGGCGAATGCCGTGCGCAATTTTCTGGTGCAGATTTTCGATGCGGCAAAAGCCAATCTGCCCGCCAACGAGCGCCCGACGCCCGAGACGCTCGTGCGCGAAGCGGCCGGACGCGCGCGCGAGGACGCCTCGATCGCGCCGGCGCTGCGTGCGGATTTCCTGCAAACGCTCGGCGACGTAAACGTTTCGCTCGGCAGCTACCGCGAAGCGGAATCGCTGTTCGACGAAGCCTTGCTGTGGCAATCCCGCGCCGGCGCCCGCGCGGCCGCGCCGGAGCGGCTGGCAGCGGTCGTGGGCAAGGCCGACGTGCTGGCGATCACGGACCGCAATACTGCGGCTCTCGCGTTGCTCGACGGCATCCTGCCCGATTTGCGCGGGCAAGACTCCAGCACCGCCGTCGATGG
>DAIMZS010000065.1:0-1921 GCA_036733825.1 Rudaea sp. | reverse complement strand
CGCGGGTGCGGAAAGCCTGCTGCGCGAAGGCATCGCATTGCGGCGGCGCATCTACGGCGGCAAGCCGCATGACCGGCTGGCCGGCGCACTGGACTCTTTCGCCCGCTTTCTCCTGGTGCGCGAGCGCTTCGACGAAGCACACGCCCAGCTCGACGAGGCGTTGTCGATTTACAAGACCATATTCGGTCCGGAGCATTCGATGGTTGCGGCCTGTCTGGATTCGATCGGGCTGACGGAGATCGGCCAGCGGCGTTTTGCCGATGCGCAAACGCATCTGCGCGAATCGATCGCCATCTATGCCTCGCATGCGAAGGACAGCGGCATGTCCGACGACTTGGCCGTCACGCGCAGCGAGTTGGCGGTGGCGTTGATGGAGGACGGAAAAATCGACGAGGCGGCGGTCCAGATCGAATCCGCGCTTGCTGCACTGCGCGAGCAGCACGGAGAACAGATTCCCGCGACGGCGCAGATCAAGGTGCGGCTTGCCGAAACGCGTCTGGCGCTCATTCGCAACGATCCTGCCAAAGCGCTTGGGCTCACCGAACGGATACGCGCGGTGCTCGCGACGCAGCGCTCGCCGAATCCGAGTTTCGTCGCCTTGAACGCTTATTTCCGTGCGGCTGCGCTGAGCGGCCTCAAGCGCCCGGATGAGGCGATGGCGGAAATCGAACGGGCGCTTTCCACGTTGCGAAGCGCCTTGCCCGATGCCCATTCCAGAATCGCCGCGCTGCTCGCATTGCGTGCGCGCATCGAACGTGACAGCGGAAAAGAAAAGGAAGCCAAGACCACCATCGCCGAGGCCCGCGCCTTGCATGTACCCGCCTCGCTGCTCTCGTCCGACGACGCCGAAACGCTGGCTCTGACGACGCACTGACCGGCCTATCGCGCCGTCCGCGTCGCGATCGGCGGCGTGCGTCGTCGATGTCACAAACACACGCGACACCGTGTTTACCTAGGCCGAGAAGTTCCGGACGCGGCGTCACGCCGTGCTCCGCCGATTGACCGCGACCAGGTGAGCCTTCATGCGACCAACAATAACCCACGATTCCGTGTTTGCCGGAATGCGCATCCTTGGAACAAGATCGGGCAGCCGATGGCGCATGATTGCGGCCGCAGCGATCCTCTGCACGGGACTGCTGCTCGCGTGGCTGAGCTACGCGCTATCGCCGTCTTCAATAATCGTGACGGCCGCGGGCGGCGGTGCGGGCGACGGCGGTGCGGCAACCGGCGCCATTCTCGATGTCCCGCAAGGCGTTGCGGTAGATGCAACGGGCAATGTCTACATCGCCGATACGTTGAACTATCGCGTGCGCAAAATCGACACGAACGGCACGATCAGCACGGTCGCCGGCGACGGCACGGCGGGCTACTCCGGCGACGGCGGCGCGGCGACGGCCGCACAGCTCAGCAGCCCGCAAGGCGTTGCGGTTGACGCCGCCGGCAACCTGTATATCGCCGATTCGGGCAACAATCGCATCCGCAAAGTCGACACGCACGGCATCATTTCCACGATTGCGGGAAACGGTTCAATGAACGAAGCCGGCGACGGCGGGCCTGCCGGCAGCGCGCAATTGAGCCAGCCGGCCGGCATTGCAGCGGACGGCCAGGGCAATCTCTACATCGCCGACTATTCGGGTTCGCGCGTGCGCAAGATCAGCACGAGCGGCATCATCTCCACGGTCGCCGGCAACGGTACGTCGGGCTACTCCGGCGATGGCGGCGCCGCGACCAGCGCGGAGTTGAACAACCCTTACGCCGTCGCTGTCGATGCCAGCGGCAATCTGTACATCGCCGACACCAACAACGCGCGCATTCGCAAAGTCGATACGGCCGGCACGATCAGTACGATCGCCGGCAACGGGCTCAACGGCTACAGCGGCGACGGCGGTGCGGCGACGAGCGCGCAGCTGCAAACTCCCAC
>DAIMZS010000064.1:9064-12868 GCA_036733825.1 Rudaea sp. | reverse complement strand
GGCCTGCGCGGTCGCGGTGCGCGCGGTGACGGTTTTTGAACCAACGTCGACCATCCGCGGAAGATTGTCGGCACCGACGTGAGTCAACTTCGAATTCTTCGATGTTTTGGGTTCGTTCCGAGCCATCACCCGCCCACCGCAAACATCTCGACGTGCTTTTGCTCGCCGCGGCCACGCAACTCGGCGCGCTGCTCGCTGTAGCGATCCGTGCGCTGCGCCCAGCGCGCGGCGATCAACTCGGCCAGTTCCGCCTCGCGCGCGCCGGCGCGCAGCGGTGCGCGCAGGTCGTAGCCGGTGCGCGCGAACAGGCAGGTGTACAGCTTGCCGTCGGCCGACAGGCGTGCGCGCGAGCAGTCGCCGCAGAACGGCTGCGAGACGGAACTGATGAAGCCGACCTCACCCGCGCCGTCGCTGAAACGGTAGCGCTCGGCGACTTCGCCGCGGTAGTTCGGCTGCAGCGGTTCCAGCGGCCAGTGCGCGCCGATGCGCGCGATCAACTCCGCGCTCGATACCACCGACTCGCCGCGCCACTGATTGACGGTGCCGACATCCATGTACTCGATGAAGCGCACGATATGGCCCGTGCCGCGAAAGCGCTCGACGAGGTCGACGATCTGCGCGTCGTTGACGCCGCGCATCACCACACAGTTGAGTTTGATCTTGGCGAACCCCGCGCGCTCGGCGGCGGCGATGCCGTCGAGCACGTCGGCGACCTCGCCCTTTCCTCCGGACATTTGACGGAACGTCGGCGCATCGAGCGTGTCGAGCGACACGGTCAGCCGATGCAGGCCGGCGTCGCGCAGCGCCTGCGCGAATTTCGGCAGCAGCACCGCATTGGTGGTCATCGCGATGTCTTCGACGCCGGGAATGCGCGCGAGCTGCTCGACCAGGTGCGGCAGGTCGCGGCGCAGCAGCGGCTCGCCGCCGGTGAGGCGCAGCTTGCGCACGCCGAGCGCGACGAAGGCGCGGGCGAGGCGTTCGATTTCCTCGAAACGCAGGCGCTGGTCCTTGCTGAGGAATTCGTAGTCCTGCGCGTACTGGTCTTCCGGCATGCAGTACGGGCAGCGGAAATTGCAGCGGTCGATCACCGAGATGCGCAGGTCGCGTAGCGGGCGCGCGAGCGCATCCTGCGGCGCCGCAAGGCTCGCCGCCGGGATCAGCGCCACCGGAATATTTCCACCCATCGTCATGTGTTCGTGTTTACGCCCTTACCGTAACATCAGGGTGCGGCGGCGCCAATGCAAGCCGCTCGCCCGCCCGCGCAATGCGGTAGCCGCGCGCGGCCAGGGCCGCCCCGTCCGCCTCGCTGCCGTAGTGATAGAGCACGAAACGCGCGCGCAGTTCGGCCGGGTATTCGCGGTCGAGATCGTCCACGCCGGTGTGCGAGGGATTGCCGACCAGGCCGCAGTCGTGCGCCACGATTTCGCCGTGCGCGGCGTATTGGGCGAGCATCTCGGGGATCGGCCGCGTGTCGCCGGTCCAGACGAAGCTGTCGCGCAGCGCGAGCGCGAACGAGGTCATCGGCAAATGATGCCGGGTCGGAAACACGTCGAACCAGATGCCGTCGTGCCAGAAACCGCGCGAACACGGCACGAGCTGGTAGCCGTCCCAGAAATTCGCCCCGCCCTCGGCGACGACGTCGGGATAATCAGCCACGCGGCTCTGCAGATGCGTGATCAGCGCGGCGTGGGCGTAGATGCGTACGCGTCCGCGCAGCGCCGGATCGAAATAGGCGCGATAGAACAGGCGCTCGAGACCGCCGACATGATCCATGTGCGTATGCGTGATGTAGACCGCGCGCGGCAGCGAACCGTAGACTTTTTCATATGTCGTCAGCGTTTCCGGGCCGCAGTCGATCAGCAGCAGCGGCGCGCCGTCGCGCTCGAGCACGGCGCCGGACGAGCCCAGCTCCACGGCCTGCGCCGCGCCGACGCCGAGAAACCGCAGAGCCAGATTCATCGCGTCGCGTCCTTCGAGGGCGATTCCAGCGCGCTTTCGTAGGCGCCCATCAGCGGTTCCCAGATGTCGTGTTCGAACACGGATTCGCCGGCGTCCGCGGCGCCCACTTTGATCAACGAGCGTTTCAGGCGCGCCATGTTCGCCGCCTGCCAGGCTTTCTGCGGCTCGCGCAGTTCGCCGCGGTCGAAATCGATCAGCCAGACCTTTTCATCGTCAATCAACACGTTGTGAGCGTTTAGATCCGCGTGATAGACGCCGGCGGCGTGCAGGCGGGCGATGGCCTCGCCGACGCGGCGTGCGGTGGCGGCGTCGATGCCGCCGCGCTGCACGCGCCAACCGAGCGTGCTGGCGTCGGGAATGAATCGGGTGATCAGGTCGGCGCGATAGTGCGTGCCCTGACGGCGATAGCGCGCGGCGATCGGCTTGGAGACCTCGAACCCGTGCTCGACGAGATCGTGCAGCAGGCGGAACTCGGCGAAACTGCGCGTGTGTTCGGCGCCGTTCCACAGATATCGGTCGCCCAACAGGCGGGCGACAAGGCCGCCGCGCCGATAATGGCGCAGTGCCCAATCGCCGTGCGGCGTGTGCGCGAAGACGATGCCGCCGCGTCCGCCCGGCGCGGCGGTGGCGCGTTCCTGCGCGCGCCAGAATTCGGCGTCGAACCAGCGCGGATCGAACTCGCCGCCTTGCGCAAGCGCAGCCGGATCGAACAGAATCGCGCCGTCAGCGGTCTGCTGCTCGCTTATCCCGTTGGCGCCCGCCTCCGTCATGATTGCCTGACTCGCTCCTCGCCGCAGCCCTGCCCCAAGTCTAGCAAGCCTGATGTCCGATATCGCCCCTTCGACGATTTCCGTGCCGCCCTCGCTGTGCCTGCTGCGCACATCCGCGCTCGGCGACGTCACGCATGTGGTGCCGATCGTTCGTACTTTGCAGGCGCAAGCGCCCGGCACGCGGCTGACGTGGATCGTCGGCAAGCTCGAGCACAAACTCGTCGGAGATCTCGCGGGCGTGGAATTTCTGATCTTCGACAAGAACGCCGGCTGGCGTGCGATCGGCGAATTGCGCCGGCAACTCGCCGGCCGCCGCTTCGACGCGCTGCTGCACATGCAGGTTGCGCTGCGCGCGAACATCGTCAGCGCCTTCGTGCGCGCGCCGCTGCGCATCGGCTACGACCCGGCGCGCTCGAAGGATCTGCACGGCCTGTTCGTCAATCGACGCATCGCCGAACGCCGCGGCGAGCACGTGCTCGATGCGATGGCAAGTTTTCTTGAACCGCTCGGGTTGAAACAAACCGAGGTGCGCTGGGACATTCCGATTCCGGATTCGGCCGAAGAATTCGCCGAGCGGCACCTGCCCGGGCAGGCGAAAACGCTGCTCGTCAGCCCCTGTTCGAGTCATACGCTGCGCAATTGGCTGCCGGAGCGCTACGCCGCGGTGATGGACCACGCCGCGGCGCGAGGCTGGCGCGTCGTGCTCTGCGGCGGGCCCGGTGCGTTCGAGCGCGAATTCGGCGACGCCGTTCTCGCAAAATGCGAAGACAAACCACTCGACCTGATCGGCAAGGACACGCTCAAGCAGTTCCTCGCCCTGTGCCGGCGCGCGCGCCTCGTGCTGACGCCCGACTCGGGCCCGATGCACATGGCCAACGCGGTCGGCACCAAAGTGCTCGGGCTGCACGCGGCGAGCAATCCGAACCGTTCCGGCCCCTACTCCGATCGCCGCTGGTGCGTCGATCGCTACGACGCGGCCGCGCGCAAATACAAAGGCAAGCCGGCGCCGGAATTGCCCTGGGGCACGAAGATCGAATATCCCGGCGTGATGGAATTGATCGAAACCGACGCGGTG
>DAIMZS010000064.1:7876-8964 GCA_036733825.1 Rudaea sp. | reverse complement strand
CGAATGTCGTCTTCGATCTTCCACAGCGCCTCGTTGACCGCCTTCAGTTGCGCGCGCTCGGACGAAATGTTGGTGGCGGAGGCCGGATGCGCGGCCCAAGTCGCGTTGAGCAGATCCAGTTCGGTGCGCACGTTGGCCAGCTTGGCGGCGTCGCGGATGTGCACGGCCTTGATTTCGAGAATGGTGATCTTGTCGATCAGTTCGCCGTAGGAAATGGGAGTGAAGAGTTCGGACATGGAGATATTTTGGTGGTGAAAAGCGAATTCTAACTGACGGGCCTAGTGAGGTTGTCCACGCCACACCAATTTCGCCAGAACCAGAAATGAAAACGGCCCGCGAGGGGCCGTTTTCATTTCTGGCGGAGAGGGTGGGATTCGAACCCACGGTGCGCTATGAACGCACGCCTGATTTCGAGTCAGGTACAATCGACCACTCTGCCACCTCTCCGGTAAAAGGCTTCGTCGATCGAAGGGCGCGCATGATACGGTTCGCGCGATCAAGTTACAACCCGTAGATGCGGTTGCGCGGAAAATCAACTACCGCCGAGCGCTCCCATGAACTGCCGGTAATAACGCAGCTCCTCGATCGAATCGCGGATATCCGACAGCGCCGTGTGCTTGGATTCCTTCACGAACCCGCGCGCCACCTCCGGCGCCCAGCGTCGGGCCAGTTCCTTCACCGTCGACACGTCCAAGTTGCGGTAATGGAAGAACCGCTCGAGCCGCGGCATCAGGCGATGCAGGAAACGGCGGTCCTGGCAGATCGAATTGCCGCACATCGGCGACTTGCCCGCCGGCACCCAGCGGGTGAGGAAATCCATCGTCAGCGCCTCGGCCCGCGCGATGTCGACATCCGAATCGAGCACGCGCTGCCACAGGCCCGATTTGCGGTGCTGGTTGCGGTTCCAATCGTCCATCGCCTCCAGCCGTGCGGACGGATGAACTATGGCGACTTCCGGGCCTTCTTCCAATACATTCAGTGATTTATCAGTGATTATTGTAGCGATTTCGAGAATGGAGTCTTGCCCGGTATCCAGGCCGGTCATCTCCAGATCGATCCAGATGAGGTTGTCGTCGTTGACGATTTCG
>DAIMZS010000064.1:0-7776 GCA_036733825.1 Rudaea sp. | reverse complement strand
TTTCTGGCGGAGAGAGTGGGATTCGAACCCACGGTGGACTCACATCCACGGCAGTTTTCAAGACTGCTGCCTTAAACCGCTCGGCCATCTCTCCGGATTCGCGCGAATTATACGGGATCAGATGCCCGGCACCTGCGTCTCCGCCGCGATCGGCATTTTTTCCGCCAACCAGTCGATCAGTGCGCGCACCGCTGGCAGCAGGCCGCGGCGCGACGGGAACACGCAGTGCACGATGCCTTCGGGCGGGCTCCACTCGGGCAGCAGGGTTTCCAGCTCGCCCGCCGCCACCGCGCGCGTGCACACGCTTTCCGGCAGCAGCGCCACGCCGAGCCCGCGCGCGGCCATGGCCAGCACGAGCGGAAAGTCGCCGCACATCACGCGCGGGGAGTGATCGAGGCGGTAGGTCGCACCGTCGCGCTTGCTGAACTCCCACGCTTGGTTCTCCAGCTCGGCGATGCTGATCGTGTCGTACTTGGTCAGATCCTGCGGATGCTCCGGGCGGCCTTTCTCGCGCAAATAACCGGGGCTCGCGACGAGGAACGAGGAACTGCGCCCGAACGTGCGCAGCACGAGGTCGCCGTCGGTATCGAGCTTGAAACGCACGCGGATCGCGATGTCGACGCCCTCGTTGATCAAATCGATGCGCCGATTGGTCGACATCATCAAGATGCGCACCTGCGGGTATTTCTCGCAGAATTCGGGCAGGATCGTCGTCATCACGTTCTGCGTGATCGACACCGGGCAGCTGACGCGCACCAGGCCGCGCGGTTCGGTGGTGAGCTGCGCGACCGCATCTTCGGCCGCCTGCGCTTCGGCGATCACGCTCTGGCAGTGGCGGTAGAAACGCTGGCCGGCGTCGGTGACGGCAAAGCGGCGCGTCGAACGCTGCAGCAAGCGTACGCCGAGCCGATCTTCAAGTTGCGCGATGCGCCGGCTCAAGCGCGACTTGGGGATATCGAGCGCCCGCCCGGCCGCGGCGAAGCCGCCTTTCTCGACCACGATCGAGAAGTAGTAGAGGTCGTTCAAGTCCTGCATCGTCCTTCCCCATCGTTCTGAAAACGGAACGCTGTAGCCGTTTCGCGCCAGCTTATCACCTTTGGTGTGCGGTATTACTTTTTACCCAACGCATCGCCACCCGCAGGTCGGATCGATGCCTCCCTGAGTTAATCCGGAGAACGTCCGATGAACAATGCCTTGATCCATTCGATTCAGAAACGCCGCACTCAGTACGCGCTCGGCACCGCCCTGCCGATCTCCGAGCCGCAAACCGTCGCGCTGATCCAGGAGGCGATCCGCTTGGCGCCGTCCTCGTTCAATTCGCAGAGTTCGCGCGCCGTAATTCTGTTCGGCGAACAGAGCCGCGAGTTGTGGCGCATCGCCGAAGCCGAGCTGCGCAAGATCGTGCCGGCCGAGGCGTTCGCGGCGACGAAGGCAAAACTCGACGGCTTCGCCGCCGGCGCCGGCACGGTGCTGTTCTACGAAGACCAGGACGTGGTCAAAGGCTTGCAGAAGAAGTTCGCGCCCTACGCCGAGAACTTCCCGATCTGGTCCGAGCAGGCCAGCGGCATGGCCCAGTTTGCGGTCTGGACAGCGCTGGCCAACGCCGACATCGGCGCCAGCCTGCAGCACTACAACCCGCTGATCGATGCGGAAGTGGCGGCGCGTTGGAATGTCCCGATGTCGTGGAAGCTGCGCGCGCAGATGCCGTTCGGTTCGAACGAGAAGCCGTTCGGGGAGAAGGCGTTCATGGAAGATGCGGCGCGCTTTCGTGTATTCGGAACAGAATCGGTAGCAAAAGCAGCGTAGGCATCTTTAGCCTCCCCCTTCAAGGGGGAGGTTGGAGGGGGATGGTGTTCATCGAGCGTGTGGAAGATGAGGATCAGAACCATCCCCACCCAATCCTCCCCTTGAAAGGGAGGGCTTAAGCGCTACGCGATTCGTTCCGCGCCGCGCATATACGGCCGCAACACGTTCGGTACGGTGATCGATCCGTCGGCGTTCTGGTAATTCTCCATCACCGCAACCAACGCGCGGCCCACGGCCACGCCCGAACCGTTGAGCGTATGCACGAGCTCGGGTTTGCCGGTATCCGGATTGCGCCAGCGCGCCTGCATGCGCCGCGCTTGGAAATCGCCGCAGTTCGAACACGAGGAAATCTCGCGATAGGTATTCTGCGACGGCAGCCAGACTTCGAGATCGTAGGTTTTCGTCGCCGAGAAACCCATGTCGCCCGTGCACAGCAGCACCTTGCGATACGGCAGCTGGAGTTTTTCCAGCACGACCTCGGCGCAGCGCGTCATGCGGTCGTGCTCGTCGGCGCTCTGCGCGGGCGCCGCGATCGTCACCAGCTCCACTTTCTCGAACTGATGCTGGCGGATGTAGCCGCGCGTGTCGCGGCCGGCGGAGCCCGCTTCGGCGCGGAAGCACGGCGAATGCGCGGTCAGGCGCAGCGGCAGTTTCGCGGCGTCGACGATCTCGTCGGCGACGAGGTTGGTCAGCGAGACTTCGGCGGTCGGAATCAAGTAGCGCTTGGGCTCACCTTCCACCGCAAACAGGTCCTCGGCGAACTTCGGAAGTTGTCCTGTGCCCTGCATCGTTTCCGGTTTGACCAGCAGCGGCACGTTGCATTCGAGATGGCCGTGTTCCTCGACGTGCAGATCGAGCATGAACTGCGCCAGCGCGCGATGCAGGCGCGCCAGATCGCCGCGCAGCACGGTGAAGCGCGCGCCCGACAGCTTCGCGCCGGCATCGCCGTCGAGCCAGCCGTGGCGCACGCCGAGATCGACATGGTCCTTCACCGCAAAATCGAACACGTGCGGCGTGCCCCATCTCTTCAGTTCAGTATTCTCGGTCTCGTCCTTGCCGATCGGCACCGATTCGTCAGGAAGATTCGGAATGCCGAGCGTGATCTTCGCCAGCTCCGCCTGCACTTCGGCGAGCTTGGCCTCGTTCGTCTTGAGTTGATCGCCGATGCCGGCGACCTCGGCCATCAGCGCCGCGGTGTCCTCGCCCTTGGCTTTGGCCATGCCGATCGCCTTCGAGCGCGTGTTGCGCTGGTTCTGCAGTTCCTGCGTGTGCACCTGCACGGCTTTGCGCGAGGCCTCCAGCGCTTCGATCTGCGCCTTCGGCAATTCGTAGCCGCGCGCGGCGAGACGTTCGGCGACGGTATCGAGCTGGCCGCGCAGCAAAGCAGGATCGAGCATGACGTACTCGCTGAAAACAAAAAAAGGGCGCGGATTATCCCGCGCCCCCGATTTTGCCGCAAATCTTCGCTCGTCATTCCCGCGTGCTCTTAGCGGGAATTCAACCCCTTGCTCCTGCTACTTTCGCCCTAACCACCAAGCGATGACGACTCCCGCCAGCAGCCAGCCAACGCCCTGCTCGATCAGATTGCCGATGTTGAAATCGTCCGGAAAGCGATACCAGTTCCACAGCGGCACGATATTGGTCAACCAGCCGAACACGCCGAATCCGAGGCTGCCGAGCACGCGCGTGCCGAAGCCCCAATTCGTCGCGGCCAATACCAGCGCCACGATCAGCGCGCCGAGATAGCTGCCGATGAACTGCTTGATCAGATTGCCGCTCATGTCGGTCGGATGCGCGATCGTCGGCCCGACCGAGACGAAGGCGAAACGGTTCTGCCCGGCCTTGGCCTCCCACGCGTCGACCGTCGCCTTGTCGCCCATCTTTTCCGGATCGATGTGCGGCAATAGATAGATGCCCTGCTGCGGCAACCCGGAAGCAACCGCCTGCAGCACCACGTCCTCGTTCGCCGGCTTGCGCATGCCCATCTCGCCGATCGGCAACAGCATGTGCGCGACGAAACCCCACAGGAAGACCACGATGGCGCCGAGCAGCGCCGCGATGATGTAACGCACCTCACTCTCCCCTTGCGAATGGAGCCGTGACGCTACCCCGGACGCCGCGGGCGCGCACGCGGCTGCGCAGCATTCAGCTTTGCGCCGCAGATTCGCCGGCGCCGACCCAGAACCGCAGCAGCAGCGCGGCAACGAATGCGCAGCCCGAGCCGAACGCGAACGCTGCGAGCGGCGACATCGCCGACCACAGCCAGCCGAACAGCACAGATGCCGGCAACAACGCAATGCCGACGACGAGGTTGTACCAACCGAACGCGGTGCCGGCGAGCGAGCGCGGCACCATGTCGGCGACCAGCGCCTTCTCCACGCCTTCGGTGGCGGCGAGGAACACGCCGTACGCGGCGAACATCGGCCACAGCAGCCAGGTCGCGGCAGGCATCAAGCCGAAGGCCAGATACAGCACGGCATAGACCGCCCAGCCGCCGATGATCATCCTGCGTCGGTCGAAACGATCCGACAGCCCCGACAGCGGCGTCGACAGCGCCGCGGCGACGAAGGACACGAGCGCCCAGATCATCGGCACCTGCGCCTCGCCGAGGCCGAGCTCTTTCGCGCGCAGCAGCAGGAACATGTTCGAGGAGTTGCCGAGCATGAACAGCGCGAGCACGAGCAGATATCGGCGAAAACGCGGCGGAAACTCGCGCAGATTCCAGCTGAAGCGCACCGGCGTCGCGGCGCGCTCGATCTGCGGTTCCTTGATCGCCAGTGTCAGCAGCAGCACGACCACCGCCGGCACCACGGCCGCGAACAGCACCTGGCGCAGCGGCATGCCCAGCGCGAGCAGCGCCGCGGCGGCGAGCGGCCCGACCACGGCGCCCGCGTTGTCCATCGCGCGATGCAGGCCGAACGCGAGACCGCGCTGCTCGGGCGCAACGCTGTGCACGAGCATCGCGTCGCGCGGCGCGCTGCGCAGACCTTTGCCGATGCGATCGGCAAATCGGCAGACGAGCACGCCGAACCAACTCGTTGCGAACGCGATCAACGGCCGCGCGAAGCCCGCGATGGCGTATCCGGCCACGACCCAGCCTTTCACGCCGCGGCTGCGATCGGCGAGCACGCCGACGGCCAGCTTGAGCAGGCTCGACACCGCTTCGGCGATGCCTTCGATCAGGCCGAGCGCCTTCGGCCCGGCCATCAGCACGCTGGTCAAATACAGCGGCACGAGCGGATAAATCATGTCGCTCGCCGAGTCGTTGACGAGGCTGATCAGACCGAGCAACCAGACAGTGCGCGGCAGGCGGCGGATGGTGTTGAGCATGAAAGACCCACTTTTTCAGACGTCATTCCCGCGCAAGCGGGAATCCATTTTGATCTTGCCTTTTAACAAACAGCATTAAAAGAAGGAACTGGATTCCCGCCTTCGCGGGAATGACGGGCAAAAAGCCGGCGCGGCCATTCGAGCGACGGCGAGCAAAAAATAGCCGCCACAAACATTATCATTGTCGCAACGTTCTCAATCTCATCCATACCGCCTGCGATGCCGAACCCTGCCACCCGCCGCCACGCCGAAACGCTCGACGCCACCGACCCGCTGCGCGCGCTACGCGCGAAATTCCTCATTCCTCGCCACGGCGATCGCGACCAGTTGTACTTCTGCGGCAATTCGCTCGGCCTGCAGCCCGCCGGTGCGCGCGCACACGTCGAGGAGGTGCTGCAGAAATGGGCCGACCAGGCCGTCGAAGGACACTTCACCGGCCAGGCGCAGTGGATGCCGTACCACGAACTCGTGCGCGATCCGCTCGCGCGCGTGGTCGGCGCCGAACCGAGCGAAGTCGTCGCGATGAATTCGCTGACCGCGAATCTGCACTTGCTGATGGTCAGCTTTTACCGGCCGACGCGCGAACGGCCGGCGATCCTGATGGAAGCCGGCGCATTTCCGTCCGACCGCTACGCGCTCGAATCGCAGGTGCGTTTCCACGGCTTCGATCCCGCCACCGATTTGATCGAGCTCGAACCGGACGAAGCCGACGGTACGTTCTCGATGGCCGCGATTGCAAACGCGATTGAACGGCACGGGCCGCGCCTCGTCCTCGTGCTCTGGCCCGGCGTGCAGTACCGCAGCGGGCAGGCCTTCGATCTCGCCGAAATCGCGCGGCTCGCGCACGCCCAGGGCGCGATCGCCGGCTTCGACCTAGCCCATGCCGCCGGCAACCTGCCGCTGCGTCTGCACGACAGCGGCGCCGACTTCGCCGTGTGGTGCCACTACAAATACATGAACGCCGGCCCCGGCGCGGTGGCCGGCGCGTTCGTCCACGCGCGTCATGCCCACACCGACCGGCCGCGCTTCGCCGGCTGGTGGGGCCACGAGAAGGAAACGCGTTTCCGCATGGGTCCGCAGTTCGTGCCGACCGCCGGCGCGGACGGCTGGCAGCTGAGCAATCCGCCGATCCTCGGTCTGGCGCCGCTGCGCGCGTCGCTGGAACTGTTCGATGAGGTCGGCGTGGCCGCGCTGCGTGCGAAATCGCTGAAACTGACCGGTTGGCTCGAGACTCTGATTCATGCGCACCTCGCGGACGTTCTCACGATCGCGACACCGTCGGAACCGGAACGCCGCGGCTGCCAGCTCTCGCTGCGCGTGCACGGCGGCCGCGCGCGCGGGCGCGAGCTGTTCGAATATCTCGGCGCACGCGGCGTCATCGGCGATTGGCGCGAACCGGATGTGATCCGGATTTCGCCGACGCCGATGTACAACCGCTACGCCGACGTGGTCGGTTTCGTCGAGGCCGTGGAGGCGTGGCGCGATGGCCGCTGAGCGCAGCATCACCCTGATCGGCGCCGGCCTCGCCGGTGCCCTGCTCGCGCGCCTGCTTGCGCTGCGCGGCTGGCGCGTGGACGTCTACGAAAAGCGCGGTGATCCGCGCATTGCCGGTTATCAAGGCGGCCGCTCGATCAACCTCGCGCTCGCCGAACGCGGCCGCCATCCGCTGCGCCTCGCCGATGCCGACGACGCCGTGATGGCGCAAGCGGTGATGATGCGTGGGCGCATGGTGCATCCGCTGCACGGCGAGGTGAATCTGCAGCGCTACGGCCGCGACGACTCGGAAGTGATCTGGTCGGTGCATCGCGGTGAACTCAACATCACCCTGCTCAATCTCGCCGAGCAGGCAGGTGCGAAATTGCATTTCGACCGCCGTCTCGACCGCGTCGATTTCTATCGGCAGATCGCATATTTCGTCGATGATCGCGACGGGCGTGCGCACGAGATCGCGTTTCGCGCGTTGATCGGCAGCGACGGCGCGGGTTCGGCGCTGCGCGGCGCGATCGGCAAAGTGCTCGATATCGGCGAGCGCGTCGAATTCCTCGACCACGGATACAAGGAACTGGAAATCCCGCCCGCCGCCGATGGCGGTTTCCGCATGGAGCCGAATGCGCTGCACATCTGGCCGCGCGGCAACTACATGTGCATTGCGTTGCCGAACGATGAAAAAACATTCACGGTGACATTGTTCATGTCGAACCAAGGCGACCCTGGTTTCGACACGATCCGCACGCCGCAGGAAGCGCGCACGTTCTTCGAGCGCGACTTCCCCGACACGCTGCCGTTGATTCCCGAACTCGAACGCGACTGGGCGAGAAACCCGGCAAGCACGCTCGCGACGCTGCACCTCGAACGCTGGCACCTCGACCGCCGCGCGCTCGTGATCGGCGACGCCGCGCATGCGATGGTGCCGTTCCACGGCCAGGGCATGAACTGCGCGTTCGAGGACTGCGCCGCGCTCGCCGCGCATCTGGATGCGCATGCCGACTTCGCCGACGCGTTCGCCGCGTTCGAAGCCGAGCGCAAGCCGAACGCGCGCGCGATCCAGCAAATGGCGCTGGAAAATTATCTGGAAATGCGCGACCGCGTCGACGACGCCGACTATCGCCTGCAGCGCGAGCTCGAACTGCGCCTGCAGCA
>DAIMZS010000063.1:8561-13097 GCA_036733825.1 Rudaea sp. | reverse complement strand
TTTTCCGGGCGCCAGACGATGTCGGCGCGCACCGGTTCGAGCTTGGCCTCGACCAGCGCTTTCTTCACCGCTTCGAAATTCTCCGGCGCGCACAGAACGGTACTCTGCGCGTTCTCCGCCTGCACGTCGTCGGCGCCCGCGTCGAGCGCGATTTCGAGGACTTTCTCCTCGCTCGCGGCATCGGGCGTCGCGAACACGAGCTCGCCGAGGCGCTTGAACTGAAACGCGACGGAACCCGTGGTGCCGAGATTGCCGCCGTGCTTGGTCAGCGCGCTGCGCACGTCGGCGACGGTGCGTTGCTGGTTGTCGGTCATGCAATCGATAATCAGGGCGACGCCGGCCGGGCCGTAGCCTTCATAACGCAGCTCGTGCAGATCGGCGGCGTCGGCGCCGGTGGCGCGCTTGAGCGCGCGATCGATCGTGTCGTTCGGCATGCTCACCGCTTTGGCCTTGTCGATCGCGGCGCGCAAACGCGCGTTGCTCGCCGGATCAGCGCCTTGGCGTGCGGCGATCGTGATCTCGCGAATGAGTTTGGTGAAAATCTTGCCGCGGCGCGCGTCTTCGGCGTTCTTGCGGCCTTCGATGCTGGGGCCTCTGCCCATGGGGACACCTGTATGTTGCGCAGAATGGAAAAGTATAGGCCGTCATTGCAACGGCATCGCACTTCTCCTTCCCCTTCAAGGGGAAGGCCGGGATAGGGATGGTGTTAGGGAAGGGTAGAGCAACACCATCCCCACCCAAACCCTCCCCTTGAAGGGGAGGGCTTCAAGCATCGCTTAGGCCGCCTGGTTGTCGCGCTTCTCGTCTTCCATCAGCTTGTCGACCATGCTGGCCGGCACTTCGGAGTAGTGATCGAACTCCATCGTGAAGTTGCCGCGGCCGCGCGTGGCGGAACGCAGATAGTTGATGTAGCCGAACATCTCGACCAGCGGCACGTAGCCCTGGACGAACGCCTGCGGGCCCTTCTGGCCCTGGTCGCTGACCTGGCCGCGGCGGCGGTTGATGTCGCCGATCACGTCGCCGAGGAACTCGGCTTCGGTCACGACTTCGATCTTCATCATCGGCTCGAGCAGCTTCGGCTTGGACATCTTGTGCGCTTCGCGGAAGCACGCCTTGCCGGCGATTTCGAACGCGAGCGCCGAGGAGTCGACGTCATGGAACTTGCCGTCGAGCAGGGTGAACTTGAAGTCGACGACTTCGTAGCCGGCGATCTGGCCCTTCTTCGACTCGGTCTTGACCGCGAAGTCGACCGACGGAATGTACTCGCGCGGAATGCGGCCGCCGACGATTTCGTCGACGAACTCGACGCCCGTGCCCGGCTCGGTCGGCTCGAAGCGGACCTTCACTTCGGCGAACTGGCCCGAACCGCCGGACTGCTTCTTGTGCGTGTAGACGTGCTCGACCACCTGGCCGAACTTCTCCTTGAAGCTGACCTTGGGCTTGCCCATGATCGCCTCGACGCCCAATTCCGTGCGCATGCGGTCGATGGTCACTTCCAGGTGCAGCTCGCCCATGCCCTTGAGCACGGTCTGGCCGGTGGCCTTGTCGACTTCCAGGCGCAGCGAGGGGTCGGCCTTGGCCATCTTGTAGAGCGCGGTCGACATCTTGTCGACGTCGTTGCGGCTCTTCGGTTCGACCGAGACCGAGATCACCGGATCCGGGAAGCGCATGCGCTCGAGCAGCGCCGGCTGCGACGGATCGCTGAGCGAGTCGCCCGTTTCCGTGTCCTTCATCGAGACGAACGCGCAGATGTCGCCGGCGCGCACTTCTTCGATGTCCTTGGTCGCGTTCGCCTGCACTTCGACGATGCGGCCGATGCGTTCTTTCTTGTCGCGGGTGACGTTGAGCAGGGTGTCGCCCTTCTTGATCACGCCCGAGTAGACGCGCACGAAGGTGAGCGTACCGAACTGATCGTTGATGACCTTGAACGCGAGCGCGCGCGCCGGCGCGTCGTCGCGCACTTCCTGCACGCCGATCGCCTTGCCGTCTTCGTCGACCATGGCGATGCCGCCGTTCTCGCCCGGCGCCGGCATGTAGTCGATGACGCCGTCGAGGAGCTGCTGCACGCCCTTGTTGCGGTAGGACGAGCCGCAGAAGATCGGCACGAGCTTGCCTTCGATGCAGCCCTTGCGGATGCACTTCTTGAGCACGGCCGGGTCGAACTCGCCGGTTTCGAGCAGCTTCTCGAACGCTTCGTCGTCGAGCGCGAGCGCGGTTTCGAGCAGGTCCTGACGCAGCTTCGGCAGGTTCGCGACCCACTCGTTGTCGGCGGTCGCGGCGAAGCTCACCTTGTCCTTGACCTGGTCGAGCGGAATCGTTTCCCAGGTCGAATCCTTGTCGTGCGAATCCCATTTGTAGCCGACGCCGGCGACGAGGTCGACCATGCCGCAGAATTCGTCATGGCTGCCGAGCGGAACCTGGCAGAGCAGGGCGTTGGCGCCGAGGCGCTCGCGGATGCCCTTCACGCAATGGGCGAAGTTCGCGCCGATGCGGTCCATCTTGTTGACGTAGCACATGCGCGGCACGCGGTACTGGTCGGCGAGGCGCCAGTTGGTTTCCGTCTGCGGTTCCACGCCCGCGACGCCGTCGAACACGACGACCGCGCCGTCGAGCACGCGCAGCGAACGATTCACTTCGATCGTGAAGTCGACGTGCCCCGGGGTATCGATGACGTTGATCTGGTAGCCCTTCCACTCGGTCGACACGGCGGCGGACTGAATCGTGATGCCGCGCTTGCGTTCCTGTTCCAGGTAGTCGGTCGTGGTCGAGCCCTTGCCGTCCTTCGTGTCGTGCACGTCGACGATCTGGTGCTTCTTGCCGGTGTAGTAGAGCACGCGCTCGGTCGTCGTCGTCTTGCCGGCGTCGATGTGCGCGATGATGCCGATGTTGCGGTAGAACTTGAGGTCTTTGGTACGGGCCATGGTCGTAACTCGTAAGTTTTAGCTGAAAGAACGAAAAATCGGATCGGGGTACTTGAGAAATGCAATCGCCCGCGGCAGCCGATCAAGGATGCCGGAGGCGGATGAAAGTCGTTTGACGCGACACGAAATCTGCGGCGTTCAGGCCGCTGCGGTGCGTAAATCGCGGCCACTGGGCCGCACAACTCGCTGATTATACCGGATTTGATCGGATTTTGTTGATGGGACGGCTTTTTCCCGACCGCCGTTCAGCCAGGATCAGCCGTCGGCAAAGCGGTAGCCGACGCCGACCTCGGTCAACAGATGCTTCGGCCGCGCCGGATCGGCTTCGATCTTGTGACGCAGCGCACGCAGGTAGATGCGCAGATAGTGCGGCGATTCGACGTGCGCCGCGCCCCAGACCTCGGTCAGCAGCTGGCGATGGGTGAGCACTTTGCCGCGGTGGCGCGCGAGCGCCGCCAGCAGCCGATATTCGATCGGGGTCAGGTGCACGTCGGCGCCGCCGCGCTGCACGCGGTGCGCGGCGAGATCGATGACGAGATCGCCGGCGTCGATGCGCGCGTCGGCCTCGGCGTTCTCGCGTTTTGCGCGATGGCGCTCGGCCACGCGCAGGCGCGCGAGCAGTTCGCCGATGCCGAACGGTTTGGTCAGGTAGTCGTCGGCGCCGATATCGAGCGCGCCGACCTTGTCCGCCTCGCGGCTGCGCGCGGACAGCACGAGGATCGGCCGCGTGAACCATTCGCGCAGGCGCGCGATGACGTCGAGCCCGGACATGTCGGGCAGGCCGAGATCGACGATGACGATATCCGGCTGGCGCAGCGCCGCCTCGCGCAGGCCGTCGCGGCCGTCCGCGGCGACGTGGAGCGCGTAGCCATGCGCATCGAGCGCGGTGGCGAGAAAGCGCGTGATCTGCGGATCGTCCTCGATCACGAGCACCGTGGCGCGCGGTTCGTTCATGCCGTGTAGCTCTGCAATTCTTTCCCTCTCCCCAAAACGGCTCCATTGTTTGGGGGAGAGGGCAGGGTGAGGGGGGCGTTTGATCTTGCTGTAAAACCCAGAGCAAAAAACACCCCCTCACCCAACCCTCTCCCCCGCAAAAAGCGCGCGGGGGAGAGGACTATGAATTCGGCGGCGTTCATGGCAGCGGTTCCGTCACGAGCGGCAAGCTGAAACGAAATTCCGCGCCGCCGCCTTGATCGGCGGAATAGGTGCGCGCACGGATTTCGCCGCCGTGGGCTTCGACGATCGCCTTGGCAATGGAAAGCCCGAGCCCGAATCCGCTCTGCGCCGCCTCCATCTGGCCGCGTTGGAACTTGTCGAACATGCGGTCTTCCTCGCCGGCGGGCAGGCCCGGCCCGTGGTCGCGCACGCTCACGGTGATTTCGCCGCGCTGCACGGCTGCGGCGATCTCGATCGGGCTGCCGGCCGGTGTATACTTTTGCGCATTGTCGACGAGATTGAACAGCAGCTGTTCGATCATCACCTCGTCGACGTGCAGCAGCGGCAAGTCGGCCGGCAGATCGACCGTGACCTGGCGCCCGGCAAGCGCATCGTGCAGGCGGTGCAGCACCGCGCCGACGGTTTCCTCGAGCGGCACCCACTGGCGCTTGAGCACGAG
>DAIMZS010000063.1:0-8461 GCA_036733825.1 Rudaea sp. | reverse complement strand
TCGGCGGCCTGCGCGGTTTCGGCGAGCTGCACGCGCTCCATCGCGACCGCGGCCTGGTTGACGAAGGATTCGATCAGCTGCATCTGCTCGGGCACGTCGAGCTGCGCGGGATCCTTCGGCCGCAGCCCGATCACGCCGATGCAGCGTTTGAGCGCATTGAGCGGCAGATAAATCGCGTCCGCGCTCGCCAGCGTATCCGTATTGCGCCCGGCCTTCTGGCGGTGATCGTAGGCCCATTGCGCAATGCCGAGGTCGTTGCCTGGCACGGGATAGCGCGTCGGGTTCGGCGTGACGGCGCCGCGCGTGCAGAAGTGCGTCGGATCGAGCAGGTGTCCCGCGGCGTCGGGCAGCAGCACGGCGGCGTCGCCGTCGATGTCGGCGAGAACGTGGCGGATGACGATGCGGCCGAGTTCGTCGACGTTGCGCGACTGCGCCAATTCGCGGCTCAGCGCGTACAGCTCGTTCGTGCGCCGTTCGCGTGCGCGCGCCACCGACGCCTGGCGCTTGCCGCGCGCGGCGAAATGGCTGATCACGAAACCGGTCGCGAGCATCACGCCGAAGGTGATCAGGTATTGCGCGTCGGATACGGCGAACGAATAGATCGGCGGCACGAACAGAAAATCGAACAGCACCACGGACAGGATCGCGGCGAGCGCCGACGGCCCGCGGCCGATGCGCGCGGCGACGTAGACGGTGCCGAGCAGGTAGAGCATGACCAGGTTGGTCAGCTCGATGTGCGCGAACAGCAGTTCGCAGAGCAGCGTGATCGCGGCGACGACGGCGACGCTGCGCGCGTAGGCCGACCACGGGCTCGTGCGCCGCGGCGGCCGTGGCGATGGCGCCGCCTGCTCGCCGGATTCGCCCGAGATTACGTAGACGTCGATTGCACCGCTGCTGCGCGCGATTTCGTCGACGAGCGAGGGCTTGAGCCGGTCCCGCCAGCGCGGACGGCTGGGCTTGCCGATGATGATCTTGCTGACGTTGCGCCGGCGCGCATAGGCGAGCAGTTCGGCCGCGACCGACTCGCCGGACAGGTTCGCCGTTTCCGCACCGAGCGTCTCGGCGAGCTTCAGCGTCGTCAGCACGCGGTCGCGCGCGGAGCGCGGCAGACGCGCGAGCGCCGGCGTTTCCACGTAGACCGCAATCCAGCCCGCGTGCAGCGCCGTCGCCAAGCGCCGCGCTGCGCGCACGAGGCGTTCTGACAGCGGATCGGGGCCGATGCAGACGAGCACGCGCTCGCCCGCGGCCCAGGTTTCGGCGATCGCGTGATCCTCGCGATACGCGCGCAGCGCGGCGTCGACGCGGTCGGCGGTGGTGCGCAGGGCGAGTTCGCGCAGCGCGATCAGATTGCCCTTGCGGAAGAACGACATGAGCGCCTGACCGGTTTTCTCGGTCGCATAGACGCGGCCTTCACGCAGGCGCTGGATCAATTCGTCGGGCGGCAGATCGACGAGTTCGACCTCGTCGGCGGCGTCGAACACGCGGTCGGGCACGGTTTCGCGCACCTGCACGCCGGTGATCTGGGCGACGACGTCGTTGAGGCTTTCGATGTGCTGGACGTTGACCGTCGTGTAGACGTCGATGCCGGCGACGAGCAGTTCTTCGACGTCCATCCAGCGTTTCGGATGGCGCGCGCCCGGATGATTGCTGTGCGCCAGTTCGTCGACGCAGACCACGCGCGGACGGCGCCGGAGCGCCGCGTCGACGTCGAACTCGGTCAGCACCACGCCGCGATGTTCCAGGCGCTGCGGCGGCAGCACTTCGAGGCCTTCGAGCAGTTTTTCCGTTTCCTCGCGCCCGTGCAGTTCGACGTAGCCGACAATGACGTCGACATGTTCGGCCTTGAGCTTGCGCGCGGCTTCGAGCATCGCGTAGCTCTTGCCGACGCCTGGCGCGGCGCCGAAGAAGATCTTCAGCCGACCGCGCTGCGCGCGCGCCTCCTCGCGGCGCATGCGCGCGAGCAGCTCATCGGGGTCCAGACGCTGATCCGGGAGGCGGCGTTCGGGAAGGTTTGCGGGCATGCGTCATTGTCGCACGCGTGTCGTGCAGCGCGCAGGATTTTGCTCGTCATTCCCGCGTGTTTCTAGCGGGAATCCAGTGATTTTTTTTGGCCGACCATCAAAGCAGAGGCGCTGGATTCCCGCTAAGAGCATGCGGGAATGACGAGCGGAGGAACCGCGGGTCAGATCTTGCCGAGAGCGTAATCGAGATTCTTCGCCACGCGCGCCCGCTGCTCGGCCGGCAAGCGCGCATCGGCGAGCAACTCGCGGCACACGCGCGCGCTTTCCGCGCGCTCGCCGCACCAGTAAAGAGCGACGGCGAGTTCGTCGCGCGCGCGCCAGTCGTAGACCGGGCGGTCGATGAACAGCACGTCCTCGGGCAGCGGCGTCTTCGCGGCGATGCGGGCGAAGTCGCGGGCGACGGCGAAGCGGTTCTGCAGACGATTCCAGCGCGCGAATTCGCATGGCGCTTCGGCGCGCGTCGGGCGGAAATCGTAGGCGTCGAGATAGGCGAGGGCGATCGCGCCAGGCGCGGCGCCGATGCGCTCCTTGAGCACGGCGACCTGCAGTTTGGAAAAGTATACTTCTTCGGCCCAGCCGCCCATCGCGATGCGCGCCTCGTACGCGGCGATCGACTCGGCGAGATCGCCCGCGTCGCGCAGGCTCTGCGCCAGATAGAACGCGTAGCGCGCGTTGCCCGGTTCGTCCTTGAGTGCTTTGCGCAGCACGGCGGCGTCGCGGGTGAATTTTTCGCGCTGGGTGAGCTGGCTGCGCGCGCCGTCGCTGTGCACGCGGATGCGCAAGCCGGGCAGAAACTTGGCCTGCGCGGCATGCGCGGAATTGAGCGCCTCGTGCAGCACGCCGCGCCAGACCCAGTCGAGATCGAGCCGCGGCATGGCGACGCGGCGATAGCGCGTGTCGCCGTAGACGAGTTCGAGCATGTAGCCGGGCCCGTCGAGCTTGGGATAGGCGAAACCCGCGTCGGCTTCGAGCACCTCGTCGGCGTCGATGATCAGCGCGTAGTCGCCGTGCTTGCGCGCGAGCGCGAGCGCCTCGTTGCGGTTGGTCGAAAAGTCCACCCACGGCCGTTCAATCAGTTCGCCGGGCAGGTCGGCCATCGTTCGGCGCACGAGGTCCTGCGTGCCGTCGGTCGAGCCGGTGTCGGCAATCGCCCAGGCGTGCACGTATGGGCGCACGGAGGCGAGGCAGCGCTCGATCACCGGCGCCTCGTTTTTTATGATCATCGATAGGCAGACGCGCATGGGCGAAGATTAGCGCGAATGCCGGCGTCGGCGTAGCGGCGTCGGCGCCGCCGCTACGCGATATCGATCAATGGCAATCCAATGTGGCGTAGAAGAACGCACCGGTGCCCGGCGTGGCGGTGCCGGTGGCCAGCGTGCCGGTCCACGAGCCCTTGAGCGCGATCGTGCCCATTCCGGTGACTGCCGCCGTGGCGGCGCCGCTGTTGCAGCTGGTCGCCGCCGTCGCCGAAGTCGTACACGTGAGAACCGGAGTCGCCGCCGCGGAAGGGGCGACGCCGGGCGAGCCGGTGACGATGCCCCACGTGATGGCCTGGCCCATGTTGCTGATGGTCTGGATGCGCAGATTCGAAATCGTCGAGCAGGACGGCGGGACAAAACCGAACGAGCAGTTCGCCAACTGGCCCGTCGCGCAGTCCGGGGTGGCGGTGGCCAATATGGTCGACGGGCTGAAACCGGTGAACACAGGACCGGTCTGATCATGCCAGTTGCGGAACGTCACGAGCGTGTTCGATCCGGAAGCACCCGTAGCACCCGTTGCACCCGTCGCGCCGGTGGCGCCTGCGGGGCCGACCGCCCCGGTGGAACCCGTCGCGCCGGTGACGCCGGTCGCCCCCGTCGTGCCGGTCGCCCCGGTGACTCCGGTGGCGCCCTGAATACCTTGTGCCCCCGTCACGCCGGTGGCGCCCGTGTTGCCGGTGGCTCCGGTAGCGCCGGTGGCGCCGGTGGGTCCGGTCGCACCGGTGGCGCCGGTCGCTCCCGTTGCGCCGGTCTGTCCGGTCGCGCCTGTGCCGGTCGCACCGGTCGCGCCTTGTTGGGCGAGGAGGCTCCACACCGTGCCGTCGGAGCCCGGCGTGACATTGAAATTGCCGGTCAGAGCAACGTAGCTCGAGCCGTTGTACGCCACGACATCGTTCGGGGCATAAGACGTCGAGCCGCTCCACGTGTCGCGATAGACCAAGCTGGCGGGTCCCGTCGCGCCCGTCGCACCGGTGGGGCCGGGCGCGCCTTGAATACCTTGCACGCCCTGCGCGCCGGTCGCACCGACAGGGCCGGGGGGGCCCACGGGGCCGATCGCGCCGGTGACTCCGGCGCCGGTGGCACCGGTGGCGCCTGTTGCTCCGGTCGGACCGGTTGCGCCCGTCGCGCCCGTGGCTCCGGTCGCGCCGTTGCCGACGCCCGTGCCTGGGGTGCAGGGTCCGAACGTGCCGCTCGCGGTGTCGAAGCAGACCAGCGCACCCTGCTGTGCGGCGGCGCCGAGGCCCGGAACGATCACGTTGCCGTTCGCGTCGACGCGGAAGCGCACGGTATTGCCGCTGCTGTCCTTGACGACGAAGCCGCCGCCAGCCGGCGGCTGGACGTTCACGTCCTGCGCGGACGCGTCGGCGAAGGAAAGAACTCCCGCAATCGCAAGCGCGAGCAGGGACGGATGCATAGTGTTATTGCGCGACACGATTACCCCCAAATGGCGATGTTTCTAACCTTCGAGCCGATAACGATGCGAGTGCCAGACGAGGGCAAGCAGGGCGAATGCGAACAGCAGCATGCCGGGCAGCGACAGCGTGGCTGCGGGCACGGCGTTCTGCACGATGATCGCCGCGAACCAGCCGGTGGCGTTGCCGGTGCCGCCTTCGTTGGTCAGCGTCGGCGCGAGATGCTGGCCGGTGGCGTGGACATCCGAGACGCCGACGTGAGCGATGTTCTGCGCGCCGCCGCCGAGCAGGTTGATGTTGGCGACCTGCCCCGCGGCCGTGCTGCGGAACTGGATCGGCTGTCCCGCCGCGCCGAGGATCGTCAGCAGGCCGCTGATCGTCTGCGTGGTGCCGACGGTGAAGAGATAGTTTTTGCCGACCGCGGAAATGAAGCTCAGGTTGGCGAAGGTCGTGTTGCCGGAGATGAGCGATTGCGCGCCGCCGTCGACGAAATCGACGCTGCCGCTGCCGGCGAGGAACGTGCCGGCGTTCGACCAGTCGCCGGAAAGCGTGAGAACGCCGCTGCCCGCATCAAGCGTGCCGCCGGCGAGAATGCCGATGCTGCCCACGTTGTTGAGTTGGCCGCCGCCGAGCGAGAGCAGTCCGCCGATTTGCGCATCGGCGCCCGCGAGATCGAGGCTGCCGCCGCCGAGCGCCATCGAGCCGCCGGAAGGGATCGTGAGCTGTGCGAATGCCGGTGCCGCGGCGCATACGAGAACAAGCGTCAGCAGTGCGCTTCGGAATGTCTTCACGGACGGTCCCCACCCCCGAACAGACTGTGATGATAAGCGGCTATTATGAAATTCAAGTGCGCAGCAAGTCACATTTTCAGGTAAAGATTGGTTAGCGTCGCGAATCGATCTTCTCCGTCGCCGCACAAGTAGTGGGAGGCGCCGCCCGCCGCGGCGACAATCGTTTTGCGGTCTGCTGAAAATGTGCCGCGCGTGCATCGCGCGTTTGGTCAAAGTTTGCCGTCGAGCAGCAGGTTCAGGCGCAGAACGTTGACGCGCGGCTCGCCGAGGATGCCGAGTTGGCGGCCTTCCGTGGCCAGGGCGATGAACTGGGCGACATCGGCTTCGCTGCGCCCGCGCGCACGCGCTACGCGCGCGAGCTGATACTGCGCCGCCGCCGGCGAAATTTCCGGATCGAGCCCGGAGCCCGAGGCGGTGACCAGGTCGACCGGCACCGGCGCGGCATTGCCCGGGTCGGCCGCATGCAGCGCGTCGATGCGCTGCTTGACCGCGTCGGTCAGCGCGGAGTTGGTGGGACCGAGGTTCGAGCCTGACGATGACGCGGAGTTGTTAGCGAACGGCGTCGTCGCCGAAGGCCGTCCCCAAAAGTATTTCGGGTCGGCGAACGGCTGGCCGATGAGACTCGAGCCGAGAGCTTTGCCGTCGTGCACGATCAGGCTGCCGTTCGCTGGCGCGTTGAACAGCAGTTGAGCAACGCCGGTGACGGCGAGCGGATAGAACACGCCGGTGACAAGCGTGAGCGCAAGCAGCAGAGTGAGGGCAGGGCGCAGCAGCGTTTTCATGGGAACACCGTATTTATCGGGCAAATCAGAAATGCAGGATCGCGTCGAGGAGGAATGTCGTCTGATTGTTCTTGCGTCCGCCGTCGTAGGCGGGCACGTCGTAGGAATGCTCGTAGCGCAGCTCCGGACGCAGTTCGAGATCGGGCGATACCCAGTGCGTGAGCCCGAGCGTATGGCTCGTATAGTGCGTCGGGAAACCGGTGCGCTGGCCTTTCTCGTCGTCGTACCATTCATTGCGGAACGAGATCATGTTGCTTGGATCCAGTTCGACGTTGAGATAGTTGACGATGCCGAACGCGCCGGCGTTGCCGGGCGTGGTCGCGGAACCGGCGACACCGGGCGCCATGCCCGGGCCGTAGCCGGGAATGTTGCGGCCGTAGATGCGGTAGGCCTCGGTGAGGATGTGCACGTTCGGACTGAAGCGGTGGCCCCAGGTGACGACGAACATCTGGATGTTGTTGTAGTTGTAGTCGGACTGGTTCCAGTTGTTCACGCACGGATAGATCATGTCGTTGTTGTCCGCCGACACCCAGCGCACGCATGCCTGCAGCGACGGACGCATCGACGAATTCCACAGCGCCACGTCATTGCTGCCGTTGATGCCGAGCTGCACGGTCCACTGATCGCTGAGCTTGGTCGTCGTCATCACGCCCATCTGCGTGTACGGGTCGACGGTGTAGAGAATCGAGTGGGTGAGCAGATAATTGTTCGGCGAGAACTGCGCTTCGATGTCGGGCAGCGACAGCCAGCGGCCGATGCGCACGTCCATGCCCTGCGCGACCCACGGAACGTAGACGTCGGCGTAGAACAGCATCGGGTCATAGCCGTACACCTTGCCGTTGAGCGGCTGGTTCGGATTCGGATTGTCGAGCAGCTGGTTGCTGAGCACACCCTTCATCGTAGTGAAGTGGTAGTCGTAGCCGTACAGATTGTCGAAGTGGAAACCCCAGTCGATATGATCGGTCTGCACCGTGTCGGGAATGCGCTCGACGCGGAACAGGAACTGGTTGAACTCGATGCGGTTCGGCCGCGTCGCGTACGACAGCGGATAATTCGTATGGCTCGACGTGCTCAGGTTCAGCGACGGATTGATCCAGCCGTAGACCTCGATGCGGTTGTTCTGCATCCATTGGCCGAGCGAGGTACAGGCGAGCGCTTTCTCGAGCGGATACTGCGAATTTTCGTTCGGCACGCCGATCGGATAGGCGATGCCGCCGAGCTGCCACTCCGCCGACGGGAACGGCGGCGAGGAGAACGGCGAATCCATCGCACGGCGCGCGGGCGCCGGCGCGTTCGGGTCCGCGGGCGCGGGATTGGCGTCTTCGCTATACGCCGCGGCGAGGCGCGAAAAGAAGCCCTGGCTGCAATCCGCGCTGCCGGTGTCGGCATGCGCGGTCGCGGTCGCAGCGAGCATCAGAGCGGAAGAGAGAAGCAGTAAACGCACGTGAATTCCTTTACGTCGGTTTTATTGAAGAAGAATCAGGCGAGGCCCAGCGCGACGAGCAAAACATCGATGATCTTGATGCCGACGAACGGCACGATCAGGCCGGTCACGCCGTAGACGAGCAGGTTGCGGCGCAGCAGCTCGCCCGCGCCGACGGCGCGGTACTTCACGCCCTTCAGCGCGAGCGGGATCAGAAAGATGATGATCAGCGCGTTGAAGATCACCGCGGAGAGAATCGCGCTCTGCGGCGTGGCCAGGTGCATGATGTTGAGTGCGTTGAGCGCCGGATACGTCGAGGCGAACGCGGCCGGAATGATCGCGAAATACTTGGCCACGTCGTTGGCGATCGAGAACGTGGTCAGCGAGCCGCGCGTGATCAGCAACTGCTTGCCGATCTCGACGACCTCGATCAGTTTGGTCGGGTTCGAATCGAGGTCGACCATGTTGCCGGCTTCTTTCGCCGCCTGCGTGCCGCTGTTCATCGCCACGGCGACGTCGGCCTGCGCAAGCGCGGGCGCGTCGTTGGTGCCGTCGCCGCACATCGCGACGAGGCGGCCTTCGGCCTGGATGTCGCGAATGAGTTTCAGCTTGGCTTCGGGCGTCGCTTCGGCGAGATAATCGTCGACGCCGGCTTCGGCCGCGATCGACGCCGCGGTCAGCGGATTGTCGCCGGTGATCATGATCGTCTTGATGCCCATGCGGCGCAGTTCGGCGAAGCGCTCGCGGATGCCGCCCTTGACGATGTCCTTGAG
>DAIMZS010000062.1:0-13276 GCA_036733825.1 Rudaea sp. | reverse complement strand
GGCGCATCCGGCTTCACCGTGCCGGCCTTGAGTTTCGGCACCGGCACGTTCGGCGGCAAAGGCGAGCTGTTCAGCGCCTGGGGCAACACCGACGTGAAGGAGGCGAAACGCTTGATCGATCTTTGCCTCGACAACGGCGTGACGATGTTCGACACGGCGGACGTCTATTCGCGCGGCGCCTCCGAATCGATTCTCGGCGCGGCGCTCAAAGGCAAGCGCGATCGCGCCATCCTTTCGACCAAGGCGACGTTCCGCTTCGGCGACGATGCGAACGCGGTCGGCTCCTCGCGCTATCACCTGATCAAGACCGTCGACGAGCAGCTCGCGCGTCTCGGCACCGATTACATCGACCTGTTCCAGCTGCACGGCTTCGACGCGCAGACGCCGATCGAAGAAGTGCTGTCCACGCTCGACACGCTCGTGCGCGCGGGCAAGATCCGCTACACCGGCGTGTCGAATTTTTCCGGCTGGCATCTGATGAAGTCGCTCGCCGTCGCGGACAAATACGGGTATCCGCGCCATGTCGCCAACCAGACGTACTATTCGCTGATCGGCCGCGACTACGAGTGGGAACTGATGCCGCTCGGTCTCGATCAAGGCGTCGGCGCGGTGGTCTGGAGCCCGCTCGGCTGGGGCCGCCTCACCGGCAAGCTGCGCCGCGGCGCGAAGCTGCCGAAGACGAGCCGCCTGCACAAGACCGCGGATTACGGGCCGCCGGTGGACGAGGAGTATCTGTACCGCGTGGTCGATGCGCTCGACGAAGTGGCGAAGGACACCGGCAAGAGCATTCCGCAGATCGCGATCAACTGGCTGCTGCAGCGGCCGACCGTGTCGTCGGTGATCATCGGCGCGCGCAACGAGGAGCAGCTCAAGCAGAATCTCGGCGCGGTCGGCTGGAATCTGACCAAAACACAGGTCGCCAAACTCGACGCGGCGAGCGCGACGACGTTCGCCTATCCTTACTGGCACCAGCAGGGCTTCGCCGAGCGCAATCCGTTTCCGGTGTGAGCACCGCTCAATAAAAAAACCGGGCGCTGGGCCCGGTTTTTTTATGGGACTGGCTTCCTTCAGTGTGCCGCAGCGCCGGCCGCGTCGCCCTTCAGGCAATGGCTCATGAAGTCCTTGCGCGCGTCGCCCTTGAGTTCCTTCGCCTTGGGGTCCGCATTGCAGGCTTTCATTTTCTCCTGCTGGGTCATCGGCTTCGCCGCAGCGGTGGCGGTCGAATCGCCCTTGAGGCATGAACTCATGAACGCTTTGCGCTCGTCGCCTTTGAGTTCCTTGGCTTTGGGATCCGCGTTGCAGGCTTTCATGCGTTCTTGCTGCGGCGTGAGCGTCTTCTCCGCGGCGAGGGCGGAGCCGGAAACGAGGACGGCGGCGAAAGCGAAAGCGGCGAACAAAACGGTTGCGGTTTTCATGGCAGTCTCCTTTGGCGTGGCCGGCTTCATGCCGGATCGGCGGCTAGTCTACGCCGCTTCAGCGAACAGGAAACAGGGCGCCGCGGAACATTTCTGTCGGAATTTCCCCCACCGCAGCGTAGGGCTCGATTCATCGAGCCCCCGACCATCGAGCCCTTAGGCCGCGGCATCGACCTTCTGCCGCGGCCCGTGCTGCAGGGCCTGGCGCACGCTGTCGACGACGAGATCGGCCTCGGCCGAACTCACTGCGAAGTGCGGGGTGAAGCGCAGCGAATTGGTGCCGCCGTGGATCACGCCGACGCCGTGCTCGCGCAGCCATTCCTCGGTGCTGTCGGCGCCGTAGCACTTGAACTGCGCGGCGAGTTCGCACGAGAACAACAGGCCCGTGCCCTGCACTTTGGTGATCAGGCCGGGGAGCTCCTTCTGCAGCTTCGACAGCTTCTCGACGAACTCCGCGCCGCGCGCACGCACGTTCGCGCGCAGCTCCGGCGTGATCGCGCCGAGCACGGCGCAGGCCGCGTCGAGCGCGCGCGGATTGGCGGTCATCGTGTTGCCGTAGATGCCGGTCTTGTACAACGCGGCGGCGCGTTCGTTCACGGCGAGCACCGACAACGGATATTGGCCGGCGCTGAGCGCCTTGGAATAAGTTTCCATATCCGGAGCATCGAGCTTCTCGAAGCCCGGATAGTCGACGATCGAAAGCACGCCGTGCGCGCGCAGGCCGGCCTGGATCGAATCGACCATGAACAGCGTGCCGTGCGCGCGCGTCAGTTCGCGCGCGGCGGCGTAGAACTCCGGCGTCACTGCGCGGCCCGGATCGCCTTCGCCCATGACCGGCTCGAGCAGCATCGCTTCGATGAACCAGCCGTTCTTCTCGGCGTCGGCGAACGCGGCGCGCAGCTGGTCGACGTTGTACGGCTCGACTGTGATCAGGCTCTTCTCGTCGCGGAAGCTGGCGAGGTTTTGCACGTAGGCCTTGCGCGAGGAATCCGAATACACCGCCGGACGATCGGTGCGGCCGTGGAACGCGCCCTTGACCGCGAGGCGTTTGATCGTCTTGCCGGCGTGTTTGCCGTTCGCATCGGTCGCGAGCTTGGCGTTGACGTCGGCGATGCGCAGCGCGAGGCCGACCGCTTCGGAGCCCGAATTCAGGCAGAGGAAACTCGTGTACGGCGAGGCGCCGCGCGTGTGGCCGATTTCCTTCTTGATCGCGCGGGCGAAGCGCAGCTGCGACAGGTTCGGCGTCATGATGTTCGCCATCACCTGCGGCTTGGCCAGCGCCTCGAGCACCGCCGCCGGCGTGTGGCCGAGGCCGAGCATGCCGTAACCGCCGACGTCGTAGATCACCGCGCCCTTGAGCGTGACGATCCACGGGCCGCGCGCGGCGAGCGCGACGTACGGGTTCACCGCATCGGCCGCGTAGAAATTGACGTAGTCGGCCTGCACGCGCGCAAGCTGCTCGGCTTCGTCGAGCTTGAGCAGGTCGTCGAAGTCGGCTTTGAGCTTGCCGAACTGCGCGTGCGCATCGTCGATCGCCGCGGCGAGATTCGCGTCTTCGCGCGCGAAGCGCTCGACGGTCGCATCGTCCAGGCCGCGCGTGCGCACAGCGCCGCCGTAGTTGCGCAGTTCGTTGAGTTTGGCGATGGGCGACATGGAAGATCTCCTGACTTTTTCTCGGAAATGCGGACGGCGCCGACCGGCGGCGCGCGCGCATTCATGGCAAACCTGCAGATGTGGAACGGATGATAGTGCCCGGATTTGGTATGGCCGAGGGCCAGTTCAGCCGCGAGTTTGTGGAGCCAATCTTCGGCGCCGGAAGCGGCGCGCCACCTGATATTCGTCACCCGCGCAGCGTGACGACTCCGACTGGAGCGGACTCACCCGGACGGAGAGACTTCTACATGCCGACTCGCCGGCGTCCGGAGCACTGCCATGCTGATCGAAATCGCCCGCCATTTGCCGATCTGGATATATCTGCTGCTCGGCTACCTGGTGTTCGTCGGCGTGCGGGCATTGCGTCCGCGCATCCTCAGCTTGTGGCGTCTCTTGGCGGTGCCCGGCGTGTTCATCGTCTGGGGCGTGGTCGGTTTGTTCCAGCGCAGCGCCGTGGTGCCGGACGCGTTCCTGCACTGGGGCGCCGGTTTGGCGGTCGGACTGGCGCTGGCGTTCGTGCTGCCGCTGACGATGCTGATCGACCGCAACGCAGGGCGGGTGCGCACGCCGGGATCGGTCGTGCCGCTGCTGCGCAATCTCGGTTTATTCGCCGCCCATCTGGTGCTCAATATCGCTGCGGCGACGCACGCCGATACGCGCCTGCCGTTCCTGGGATACGATTTGCTCGTGTCCGGACTGGGCTTCGGCTACTTCGCCGGTTGGCTGTGGCGCTTTCTGCGGATTTATCGCACCGCGCCGCATACCGACCTGACGCCGATCGATGCGGTGGCCGCGGCACAGCGCTGATGTCGGCGGCCGGCCATTTGTCTGGAGTACGCGCGTGATGTTTTCACTACGATTTCTCAACTCGCCCGATTCGATCTCGCGCATCGTCGGCGGCGGTCGTTCGCACAACGCGCACCTGCTGTGGTCGCTGTGGTTTTTCGGCGATCTGATATACGGGCAGGCGGCGAATTTCGTTTGGTGGACCACGATCTTCCTCGGCCTGCCGGCGCTCTGGCTGCTCTGGCTGCTGGCCACGCGGCGCCCGCGCAGCGAACTGGGTGGTTATCTCTCGGCGATGGCGTTGCTCGGCTTTGCGCTGCTGCCGTGGAATCACAGCGGCGGCACCTGCGTGCTGATCTATGTCGGCGCGCTGCTCGCCTTTCTCGGCGATCTGCGCCGCGCGCTCGCGTTCATGGTCGTCGTCCTCATGGTCTTCGCCGTCCAGGCGCGTTCGCTGGGCTGGCCGTGGGGGGTCGTCTTAGCGATGTGCGCGGTGATCCTGTCCGTCTGCTTCGGCAATATCGTGCAGCGCATCGGCATGCAGAAAGACGCCGAGCTGCGCCTGAGCCACGAGGAAGTGCGCCGCCTCGCTGCGAGCGCCGAGCGCGAGCGCATCGGCCGCGACCTGCATGATCTGCTCGGGCACACGCTGTCGCTGATTGCGCTCAAGTCCGAACTGGCGAACCGGCTGTTCGACCGCGACGCCGCGGCGGCGAAGCGCGAGATGATCGACGTCGAGCGCGTCGCGCGCGATGCGCTCGCGCAGGTGCGCAGTGCGGTCACCGGCATCCGCGCGGCGGGGATCGCGGCGGAACTCGCATCGGCGAAACTCCTGCTCGAATCCAACGGCGTGCATCTCGACTGCAGGATCGAGGATATCGGCATGCCCGTCGAAACGGAGACGGTACTCGCGATGACCTTGCGCGAAGCGGTGACGAACATCCAGCGCCACGCGTGCGCAACGCGGGCGCGGGTGGTGTTCGAGAACGCGCCGCCTGGCGTGGTTCTGCGTGTCGAAGACAACGGCCGCGGCGGCGCGATCGTGCCCGGCAACGGCCTCGCCGGCATGCGCGAGCGTCTGGCCATGATCGGCGCGCAGCTGAGCATTGAATCGCGGCGCGGGCAGGGCACGGTGCTGCTCGCCGCGGCGCCGTTGCCGCCTGTGCCCGCAGCGGCAACTGCCGTGGCAACGCTGCGCAGCGCATGAATTCGAGCTTCGCTCACGCCGTTGTCTTTGCTCGTGATTCCCGCCAACAGCGCGCGGGAACGACGAGCTTATACTTCCTCGCTCAACAGTAATCCCACGTTCGCCCAATGATCCGCGTCGTTCTCGCCGAAGACCAAGCGATGGTGCGCGGCGCCCTGTCGGCGCTGCTCAAGCTCGAATCCGATCTCGATGTGATCGGCAGCGCGGCCGACGGCGAGGAAGCCTGGCAGCTCGTGCAACGCTTCGCGTCGGCAGACAGCGGACCGGACGTCGTCGTCACCGACATCGAGATGCCGCGGCTGACCGGGCTGGAACTCGCCCAGCGCATTCGCGACGCCGGACTCGAGTGCAAGGTCGTCATCGTCACCACGTTCGCGCGGCCGGGCTTTCTGCGCCGCGCGCTCGACGCGGGCGTCAGCGGCTATCTGCTCAAAGACGCGCCGGCCGATCAGCTGGCCGAGGCGCTGCGCAAGGTGCATCGCGGCGGCCGCGCGATCGATCCGCAGCTCGCGCTCGAAGCCTGGAGCGAGGCCGATCCGCTCAACGACCGCGAGCGCCAGGTGCTGCGCCTCGCCGGCGAGGGTGCGTCGGCCGGCGACATCGCCGAACAGCTCCATCTTTCGCAGGGCACGGTACGCAATTATTTGTCCGAGGCGATCGGCAAGCTGGGCGTCGGCAACCGTATCGAGGCGTATCGGCTGGCGCGGCAAAAAGGCTGGTTGTAGTTCGCCGCCCAAGGCTGCCTACAATGCGCGGATGCGCTTTCTCCGCCGGCTGATTCCCGCTGTACTCGTTGCGACGTTGTCGGCATGCGCCTCGCCGCCGGCGCCGCCGCTCGATCAGCAGGCTTACCTATGGCAGCGGCAGTGGACGCCGGCACTGGCCGCCTCGCTCGACGCGATGCGCGCCGACTTCTCCGCCTGGCGCGTGCTGGCCGCCGAGTCGACGGCCGCCGACGCGCTGACCGAGATAACGCCGGCGTTGGACTTACTCGCGCGCAGCGGCAAGCCCGTGACCGCCGTGCTGCGCCTCAACGGCAGCCGTCCGCCGCCGTCGGCGCAGACGAT
Organism: Rudaea sp.; assembly: GCA_036733825.1. Lineage (GTDB taxonomy): Bacteria > Pseudomonadota > Gammaproteobacteria > Xanthomonadales > Rhodanobacteraceae > Rudaea. The sequence goes on along the minus strand of DAIMZS010000062.1, from coordinate 7,148 downwards.
CGCCCGGCGCATCGACGCCATTGCCGCGACATGGCGCGGAGCCGGCGTGTCTCTCATCGGCATCGAAATCGATCACGATTGCGCGACGGCCCGGCTCGATGCGTACGCGGACCTGCTCGCGCAGGTGCGCGCGCACCTGCCGCAAGATTTGCGGTTGTCGATCACCGCGCTGCCGACGTGGATCGGCGCACCGGCGCTGGCGCGCGTGCTCGCGCAGGTCGACGCGTCGGTGCTGCAGGTGCACGCGATTGCCGCGCCGCACAACGGGCAAGCCGACACGGGCTTGTTCGACGCCGCGCAGGCGCAGCGCTGGACCGACGCCTATGCCGCCGTCGCGCCGACCCCGTTCCGCGTCGCCTTGCCGGCGTACGGCTTGCGCGTGGGTTTCGACGAGGAGGGGCGGGCGACGGCAGTCGAAGGCGAAATGCCGCGCACGATCGATGCCGAGCGCGCGCACGAATTGCGCGTCGACCCGCGCGCGGTCGCCGCGTTGCTGCATCGACTCCGACGCATGCGTCCGGATCGCCTGATCGGCGTGATCTGGTTCCGCCTGCCGAGCGAGGACGACCGCCGCGCCTGGAGCGTCGCCACCTTGCATGCGGTGATCGCCGACGGCGCGCTGAAGCCCGAGTTTGCGGTGCGAACCGTGCCCGCGGACGACGGCGCGACGGACATCGTGCTCGCCAATCGCGGCACGCTCGACGCCGCACTGCCGGCGGCGGTCACGGTCACTGCGCGGAACTGCAGCGCAGCGGATGCGCTGGCGGGGTTCCGCATCGAACAGGCGGGCGAGCGCTGGCAGCTTTTTCCGCAGATCGATGCGATACTGCGCGCAGGACACGAGCGCCGCATCGGCTGGATGCGCTGTACATCGATCGAAAGGATTATCGTCAATGAAACTCCGTAGTTTCTTGCTCTGCGCGGCCGTGACGGCGGCTTTGCCGGCATCGGCCTTCGCCTGCGGCCCGAATTTTCCCGTCGAATTGCTGCGCGACCGCGCCTGGACCCTGGACAAGCTGCCCGAGGGCGCGTTCGGCTATGAAGCTGCGCATCTGGCCGTGCCGGCGCACGCGTTCAAGGCGGCCGACGACAGCGCGGAATACGTCGATGGCCAGGAGCAATCCTTGCGCGAGCGCATCGAGCGCGGTTGGTGGGGCGCGCAATACGACCGCGTCGCCGCGGCGCGCGGCGCAGGCGATGCGGCGTCGGCGTATGCGGCGGCGAACGGCCTGCCCGAAGAAGCGCGGCGTTATCTCGCCGGCGCGGCGGCGTGGGCGAAGCATGACGTCGCCGAGGCGCAGCGCCGTTTCCACAGCGTGCTCGATTTGCCCGCCGCCGAACGCGGCCATTACGGGCTGTGGGCGCAGTACATGCTCGCGAAGGCCGCGAACGGCGACGCTGCCGCGCCGATGTATGCGGCGGTGCGCGAAGAGGCCGCCAAGGGCGCGAGCGATCCGTACGGTCTCGCCGCCGCCAGTTACGGCGAGGAGGCGCGCCGGCGTCTGCAGGCCGGCGAGGACGCCGCCGCGATCGCCTTGTATGCGCAGCAGGCCGCGCTCGGCTCGACTTCGGGCCGCGATTCGCTGCTGCAGATCGCGCGTCAGACGATTCACGATCCGGCGCGGCTCGAGCGCGTGCTGCGCGACGACCTCGGCCAGCGGCTGATGACCGCGTACCTGTACACGCGCAGCGGCGAGCTCGCCGACAACGAGATCGACGGCGAAGGCACACCCGCGGACATCGCCCAGTCGAAAAACGAAAACGATCAGCGCACGCAGCGTTTCCTCGACGCGGTGGCGCGCACGGGCATCGACAAGATCGCCGGCGCGGACCGCGTCGCCGCGCTCGCCTATCGCAGCGGCAAATACGATCTCGCCGCGCAGCTCGCGCAAAAAGACAGCAGCGGACTCGCGTGGTGGGTGCGCGCCAAGCTCGCGCTGCGCGCCGGCAAGGCCGACGAAGCCGCGCAGGCCTACGCGCAGGCCGCGAAGGCATTTCCGGCGAGCGAGGAGTGGGGCCAGAACATGGACGCGGGCGAGTTCGGCGAGGAGACGATCCAGCCGCACTGCCGTGTCGAAGGCGAGCGCGGCACGCTCGCGCTGTCGCGCGGCGAATATCTCGCGGCGATGGAACACCTTTACGCGGCGTCCTCGCTGTACTGGCACGATGCCGCTTACGTGGCCGAGCGCGTGCTCAGCGTCGATGAGTTGAAATCTTTCGTCGACGCGCACGTGCCGGCGCCCGCCCCGGCGAAACCGAGCGCGGGTCAGGACTATCCGGCGACGCCGCCGAGTCTGCGCGCACTGCTGGCGCGGCGTCTGCTGCGTGCCGAACGTTACGATGATGCGTTGAAATATTTCGACGACGCAGGACTGAAGAAAAAGGCGCAAGCCTATATCGACGCGCGCCGCGCCACCGCGCGCGGCGACCGCGTCGAGCAGGCGCAGGCCTGGTATGCCGCGGCGCGCGCCGCGCGTTTCGACGGCATCGATATCCTCGGCTACGAGCTCGATCCCGATTATCAGTTGTACGACGGCGCGTACGACCTCGGCGATGATTCCGTGCAGCGGGCCAACGTGATCATTGCGAGCGCGCAGCCGGAGGCACGCAATGACCTCGTCGTGCCGAAAACGCTCGCCGGCGCCGACGAAGCCACGCGTGTCGCGGCCAGCCGCGCGCAGCCGCTCGAACGCTTTCACTACCGCTACAACGCGGCGGATTTTGCCGCGAAATCGGCCGACCTCCTGCCGCCGCGCACGCAGGCTTTCGCGGCGGTGCTTTGCCATGCCTCATCGTGGCTGCTCGTTCGTGATCCACCGGCGGGGTGGAAATTCTATGCGCGTTACCTCAAACAGGGCCCTTACGTGCCTTGGGGCGCCGCGTTCGGTCAGTCCTGTCCTGCGCCCGATTTCGCCGGCGCCGCCGCACGCCTGCGCGCCGAGCGCATCGCCTGGTGGAAACACACGATCAAGCACAACGCGCCGTATGCGCTGGCAGGGATCGTGCTGCTGGTGTTCGGCATCTGGTGGGGCCGTCGGCGCGCGATTCGGCGATAATTGCGTTTCGTTCCCGCATTTACGAATCACGGTTTGAAAAAATCCGACTTCCACTACGACCTGCCGCGTGAACTGATCGCGCAGGCGCCGCTGGCGCAGCGTTCGGCCAGCCGGCTGCTCGTCGTCGACGCCGCGCGGCGGGCATTCGCCGACCGCCAGTTCACCGATCTCGCCGATTATCTGCGCGCCGGCGACCTGCTCGTGTTCAACGACACGCGCGTGCTGCATGCGCGTCTGTACGGACGCAAGGAAACCGGCGGTGCGGTCGAAATTCTCATCGAGCGCGTCACCGGCGCGCACGAGGCGCTGGCGCAGCTCGGCGTGTCGAAAAAGCCGCGCGAGGGTTCGCGCATCGTGCTCGGCGACCACAGCACGGTGCTCGTGCTCGGCCGCGAAGGCGAGTTCTACTCCCTGCGTTTCGAATCGGCCGAACCGCTCGACAAGCTGCTGCCGAGGCTCGGCCGCATGCCGCTGCCGCCGTACATCGAACGCGAGAGCGGCGCGGGGGAGATCGACGCCGACGACGAGATCCGCTACCAGACCGTGTTCGCGAGCAAGCCCGGCGCCGTGGCCGCGCCGACCGCGGGGCTGCATTTCGACGCGCCGCTGCTCGATGCCTTGCGCGAACGCGGCATTGATTTCGGCTACGTGACTTTGCATGTCGGCGCAGGCACGTTCCAGCCGGTGCGGCGCGATAGTCTGGAAGAGCACGTCATGCACCGCGAGTGGCTCAACGTCGGCGCTGAACTCGTCGAGAAAATGCGCCGCACGCGTGCGCGCGGCGGGCGCGTCGTCGCGGTGGGCACGACCGTGGTGCGCGCGCTCGAATCGGCCAAGCACAACGGCGTCGTCGAACCGTTCGCCGGCGAAACGCAGATCTTCATCTTTCCCGGCTACCAGATCACCAGCATCGACGCGCTGATCACCAATTTCCATCTGCCCGAGTCGACCCTGCTGATGCTCGTGTCGGCTTATGCCGGGCGCGAGCTGATGCTCGACGCGTACCGGCATGCGGTCGAGCGGCGCTACCGGTTCTTCTCCTACGGCGATGCGATGCTGATTTTTCCTGACAGGAAGTCACGGCACGACGATGCGTAATCGAGCGGCGGTGAATGAGCGGCTTTACGGACCTTTGCGAACGGCGAGGTGATCTTCCAGAGCCCGTTCCAAGTCGCACAACGCGATGCCTTCGTCTGCGCCGAGCGTCGCGGTGCGGCGGCGACAGTCGATCACCGTTTCCACGATCGGCGGGACGTGATTCCCCGGATACTTGCGCAGATAAAGAACGACGACTGTCGCGTCCTGCCATTGCGTGCGATAGAGCGACCAATGCGGATCGGCGAAGCGAAGCAGCGATTCGTTGGAAACCGCGTCGAGCAGTTCGGGCGAATCCACCCACAACGACGCGCGGGCCTCCCATGAAGCGGTGCGAACGATGTAGCGGCCATCGGGAGAGGTGGAGCGAATCTGGATGTCGTCCTGCATGGCGTCCGACTCAACGTGCGCTGGACGAATCCGGCCGCGCGGACTCGAGCGGGGCGGCGCACAACGAAGCGCATCGCTCCCGGGCATAGTCCCAAGCGGAAAAACGCGAGCCTGGCGGCTCGGGCACGACGTAGGGATCATCGCCGAAGCTGGTGTAGAGGGAAAAAAGCGCTTCGGCGGCCATTCCGGGCCGATAGTGCTCGGCCAGGCAGCGGTCGACGATGGCGCGCGCGGCCGCGACTGCTTCGGCCCAGGTGGCGAATTCGCGCTGCGCGCAGCCTTCGTCTTCTTCCATGTGACGGGCGTTGTCGGCGACGCGGACGGCGAACATGTTCGTCGGCCCGCTAGTCGTTGACGAGGCGGTGGTAGGCGTCCAGCTGGCGAACGCGGGACTTGACGATCTCCGCGCGCGCGGCCACGTGCATGGGCAGATAAAGGGTGCCTTCCTTGCGGCCGTAGATCGCTTCCAGCGCCTTGAATTCCGCGTCGCGAAAGGCGATCCAGCGCAGCTGCGAGTCGCGCAGCGCCTGCTGCTGCGCGGCTGCGAGCGTCTGCATCAGCGACTTGTATTCGAGGTTGAGCGCCTTGTCCCACGCGGCGTAGGCACGGTCCTGGCATTCGATCATGCCCGCCGTCGACGGGTTCTTGTCGAGGCAGGCGTCGAGATCCTGATCGATACGGCGCTCGGCGGCCGGCGCCGCGACGGCGAAAATCAGGCCGAGCGCGAGCAGGGCCTGGAGTGCGAGCTTTGGCATATGTCGTTCCTCGATGAAGGCGAGGATCAATGCACCGGACGTGCGGCCAGCGGCTCGATGCCGTTGGGCTCGAGCAGGTCGTATTCGGAATGCGAATGGCCGCTTTTCAGATAGACGCGGACGCGCTGACCGGCGCTGATCTCGCCGAGCCCGTACACGCCTGCCGGGCCCACCCAGCCGGGCGGCCGCGAAAGAATGTTCCAGCCGCGGGCCGTGAGCGTCGCCGGTGGTGCGCCTTTTTCGGCGGTTTCGACGCGAATTCGCAGGCGGTAGATCTTGTCGATAAACCCGTTTGCGCGGCGTTCCTCGGCGGTCGCGACATTTTCGACGACGCCGACGGCCACCACGCGCGCATCGCGCCGCAGGTCGGCGCCGGAACGCGGCGGCAAGGCCGCCTGGCACAACGATGCGGTGGATAGCAGCAACAGCACGATCAATCGCAGCAGGCGCATGGCTTGGGTTCCTTTTCGTTGCAAACTGTCCTTGACGGCAGCATTGCCGCCGGCGTTTAGATTACCGCAACCGGAGGCTTTCGACGCGGCGGCGAGGATGCTCTAGACTCACGCGCCGCGCCGGCCCAGGCGGGATCGGTTTGGCCAATGGGTGTTTCGCGGCGGAAGAAGACAGACATCATGCAATTCGAGCTACTGACACAAGACGGCGCCGCGCGCCGTGGCCAGCTGACGTTCGCACGCGGCACGATCCAGACTCCGGCGTTCATGCCGGTGGGCACCTATGGCTCGGTCAAAGGGATGACCCCGCGGTCGATTCTCGACATCGGCGCGGAAATCATCCTCGGCAATACGTTTCATTTGTTTTTGCGCCCCGGGCTCCAAGTGATCGGCGAATTCGGCGGCCTGCACAAGTTCATCGGCTGGAACAAGCCGATCCTCACCGACTCGGGCGGCTTCCAGGTGTTCTCGCTTGCCGAGCGGCGCAAGATTTCGGAGGAAGGCGTGCGTTTTGCGTCGCCGGTCGACGGCTCGCAGGTGTTCCTCTCGCCCGAGGAGTCGATGCGCATCCAGCGCGTGCTCGATTCCGACATCGCGATGATCTTCGACGAATGCACGCCGTATCCCGCGACGGAGAAGCAGGCGCGCGATTCGATGCAATTGAGCCTGCGCTGGGCCGAGCGCTCGCGGCGCGCGTTCGACGATCTCGACAATCCGAACTCCTTGTTCGGCATCGTTCAGGGCGGGACTTATCCGGCGCTGCGCAAAATATCCGCGGACGGTCTGTTGCAGATCGGCTTTGACGGGTATGCCGTCGGCGGCCTCGCCGTCGGCGAGCCGGAAGAGGAGCGCAATCGCACCCTCGAAGAAACTGTGCCGCTGCTGCCGGCCGACCGGCCGCGCTATTTGATGGGCGTGGGCAGACCGGAAGACATCGTTGAAGCCGTCGCGCGCGGCATCGACATGTTCGACTGCGTGATGCCGACGCGCAACGCGCGCAACGCGCATATCTTCACGCGCCACGGCGTGCTGCGCATCCGCAATTCGCAGTACGAACATGACACGCGGCCGCTCGACGAGGCTTGCGCGTGCTACACCTGCGCCAACGGGTTCTCGCGCGCGTATCTGCGTCATCTCGACAAGTGCGGGGAGATGCTCGGGCCGATGTTGGCGACGATCCATAATCTGCACTACTACCAGGATCTGATGCGCGGGTTGCGCGAGGCGATCGCGGGTGGGCGATTGGTGGATTTTGTGGCGGAGTTTTATGAGGTGAGGCGCAAGTAGCGCTCCGCGCTCTCGTCATTTCCGTGCAGGCGGAATCCAGCTCTCGCTCTTATCTCGCCATTCCGGCGGTTTTTAACAGCCGAATGGCTGGTCAAGCCGGAATCCAGTGTCTT
>DAIMZS010000061.1:0-13430 GCA_036733825.1 Rudaea sp. | reverse complement strand
TTCGGCGCCATCGCATTGATCATCAGATCGAGAAAGTTCTCTTCCGCCGTGCCGCGGCTGATGCGATCGAGGGCGATGCCGTCCATGATCTGTTTCCAGTTGTCGGGCTTGGGGCCGAGCCATTTCGATTGGTCGCCGGCGAGCACGAGATCGGCCTGCTGGTTGTCGCCGAAATAGATGTCGATCTGGTTGCGCCGGTCGCCGCGCGCGTGCGCGATGTACTGTGCGGGCTGCGGCGGCAGGCTCAGGAACGTGCCCTGATCGATCTTGCGGCAGGCGCGCTCGCCGAGTAGTTCATCGATCGACGGCGCGATATCGACCTGCTGGAATTTGCCCGCAATCGCGCCTTTGGCGATCGGCAGCTGCGTGGCAATGACAAAGGGTGTGCGCGCGAGCGCGCTGTCGCCGAAGCGGGCGAGTTCCTGCGCCGACAGCGGCGTCATGCTGCGATGATCGCCGGAAATCATCAGCACGCCGTTGTGGAAGAAATCGCGCTTGGCGAGTTCGTCGTACAGCATGCCGATCTGCTTGTCGGCGTAGCGGAAGGCGCCCGCTTCGTCGAGACTTTCGTTTTCCGGATTGACGAACGGCGGGTGCGTCGACACGGTGAGAACGAAAGCGAGCCACGGCGCGGGATCGCCCTGGCGCGCATCGAGCCATTGCAGGAAGCGCTGATACAGCGCCTTGTCCTCGGCGGCGTTGAAGTGACGGCGCTTCCAGCCGTTGTAGAACGGCTGCTCGGCGCCTTCCCACGAGTCAAAGTGCAGGCCTTTCAGCCATTTCGCTTTGTCGAGAAAACCGAGATCGCCCGTGGTGAAGAAATGCGCGGTATAGCCGTGCGCGTGAACGAGGTCGGGCAGCGCGCCGTCCGGACTTTCGAAGCCGGCGAACGCTTCGGCGCTTTGATAGCGGCCCAGCGTGGGAATCGGCGGCTTGCCGTTGATCATCGATATCAGGCCGCTGTCTGTGGTGAAGCCGTTGGCGATGAAATCCGGAAAGTAGGTGTTGTCGCGCGCGATGGCGTCGAGGTGTGGGGTGTCGTCGTTGTCGCCGCCGAACAGCTTGCTGTGATACATCGACAGCGACTCGACCGCGATGACGATGATGTTCGGACGCAGCGCGCGGCCCGCTTCGCAGATCGGCGTGGGCGCCACGTATTCCTTGCGCAATTCATCGGCATAAGCCGCGCTGTAATGGCGATCGACGCTGTCGGCCAGATTCGCGGCGATGAAGTTCTGCAGCAGCGGATAGTTGATGTACTTCATCGTCATCGGGCTCCATTGCCCGACGAGGAAAAAAACAATCGCCGCGATGAACGCGGCGAGGGCGAGCCGCGGCCGGCGCGGGCGCGGGAGCAGGGCCAGCACGAGCACAACGAGTCCCGCGATCACGCCGACCGCGATCAGCTTGCCGGTGCCCGACGCAAACAGAACATTGCCGAAACGGCCGATCGCATCGAGTTCCTTGCCGAATTTGATGATGTCGAGCCAATACAGGTGCTGCACCAAGGTCTTGAGCAAGACCGCGTCGAACGCGTAGGCGAGCAGCAGCAGGGCGCTCAGCAGCAGCCACGGCAGTTGCAGCCAATAGCGCGCGGTCAGCAGCGACAGCCCGGTGAAGGCGAGCAGCAGCGCGAGAATCGGCGCGTCCTGCTGGATCGCCGTCGCGCCCATGCACCAGGGACAATCGGCCAGACCGGTCGTGATGCCGACAAGGGCAAAGCCGCGCAGGCCGAACAGGATCAGCAGGAAAACGATCAGCAATGCGGCGCCGACCAAGCCTTTGCGTCGCGGATTTCGAGCGGTGGCGGAACGGAACGCGGAATACTTGGGCATCGGAACCAGGCGCCGGCGGAGTGGTCGACACGGTGTCGCAGACGAAAAACAGAATGCGCCGCCGCGGGCAAATCGGTATAATAGCGGGTTTACCGGCTTGGGCATCACTCACACCCATGCGCATTCTCACCGAAGCTCTCACCTTCGACGACGTCTCGCTCGTTCCTGCCTACTCGAACGTACTGCCGCGCGACGTTTCCCTGGCCACGCGCCTCACTCGCAACATCCAGCTCAACATCCCGATTCTGTCGGCCGCGATGGACACGGTGACTGAAGCGCGCCTGGCGATCACAATGGCGCAGTGCGGCGGCATCGGCATCATCCACAAGAACATGTCGATCGAACAGCAGGTGGCCGAAGTGCGCCTGGTCAAGAAGTTCGAAGCCGGCGTGATCCGCGATCCGATCACGGTGACGCCGACGACGTCGATCCGCGACGTGCTCAAGCTGGTGCGCGCGAACAATATTTCCGGCGTGCCGGTGGTCGACGGCGACAAACTCGTCGGCATCGTCACCAGCCGCGACCTGCGCTTCGAGAAGGAACTCGATGATCCGGTCAAGAACATCATGACCAAGCAGGACAAGCTCGTCACCGTGAAGGAAGGCGCGAGCGAAGACGAAGTGCTGCGCCTGCTGCACAAGCACCGCATCGAGAAAGTGCTCGTCGTCAACGGCGATTTCCAGCTGCGCGGTCTGATCACGGTCAAGGATATCCAGAAGGCGCATGACAATCCGAACGCGGCCAAGGACCAGCACGAACGCCTGCGCGTCGGTGCGGCGGTCGGCACGGGCGGCGATACGGAAGAACGCGTCGGCGCACTCGTCGATGCAGGCGTCGACGTGGTCATCGTCGACACCGCGCACGGCCATTCGCAGGGTGTGCTCGACCGCGTGCGCTGGGTGAAGACGAATTTCCCGCAAATGCAGGTGATCGGCGGCAACATCGTCACGGGCGACGCAGCCAAGGCGCTGGTCGATGCCGGCGCGGACGCGGTGAAGGTCGGCGTCGGTCCCGGTTCGATCTGCACCACGCGCGTGGTCGCCGGTGTCGGCGTGCCGCAGATTTCGGCGGTGGCCATGGTCGCCGAGGCGATCAAGGACAGCGGCGCCTGCCTGATCGCCGACGGCGGCATCCGCTACTCGGGCGACATCGCCAAGGCGCTGACCGCCGGCGCGAACTGCGTGATGATCGGCGGCATGTTCGCCGGCACGGAGGAAGCTCCCGGAGAAGTCGAGCTTTATCAAGGACGTAGCTACAAGTCTTACCGTGGAATGGGATCCCTCGGCGCAATGCAGAAGGGCTCGAAGGACCGCTATTTCCAGGACGAGGCCGATCCGGACAAACTCGTGCCTGAAGGCATTGAAGGCCGCGTGCCGTACCGCGGGCCGCTGCGCTCGATCATCCATCAGCTCTCGGGCGGCCTGCGCTCGGCGATGGGCTACGTCGGCTGCGCGACCGTGGACGAGATGCACAGCAAGCCGCAATTCGTGCGCATCACCAGCGCGGGCGTGCGCGAGTCGCACGTGCACGATGTGACGATCACCAAGGAAGCGCCGAATTATCGGATGGATTAAAGCCGGAATTCGGGATGGGAATCGGAGAGCGGACTTGCGCTATTGCTACGATCATGAGAAAGTAGTGAAAATAACTACCTTTTAAAGGTGGCGCTATGAGCGAATTCATTTCCGCGGCCGAAGCTAATCGCTATTTTTCTAAAGTCATTCGCGACGTGCGCGAGGACGGGCAGACCTACGTGGTTACCTCGCATGGCACACCGGTCGCGAAAATCGTACCTGTGGTCGATGAAAGCGATAATGCCGTCCGCGAACGTGCGAAGCAGTTGCTGTTAGAACGGCTTCGTAAACAGCCCGTTATGAACTTGCCTCGCTTTTCGCGCGACGAGTTGTACGACGATTGATGCGCATTGCGCTCGACACCAACATCCTCGTTTACGCGGAAGGGCTCAATGACGACGCGCGACGCGACGCGGCGCGCGAGCTGATAGCACGATTGCCGCGCGAGGAAACCGTTCTGCCTTTGCAAGCGCTCGGCGAGCTGTTTCGCGCGCTCACGCGCAAGGGACGCCGCACGGGCGATGCGGCGCGCTTGTCCGTGCTGGGTTGGCAGGACACATTCATCACGCTTGCCGCGTCCCAAGACGCCTTGCTCTCGGCCATGGACCTGGCCTGCGACCATCAATTCGATATCTGGGACGCCATCATCGTGTCCACCGCCGCCGCTGCAGACTGCCGGCTGCTGCTCTCCGAAGACATGCAGGACGGTTTCCTCTGGCGCGGCCTGACCGTCGTCAATCCGTTCGCCGCCAAACGTCATCCTTTGCTTGAAGCCGTGCTGTCCTGAGTCCGATAAGAATGCAAAACATCCACACCGACAAAATCCTCATCCTCGATTTCGGCGCGCAGTACACGCAGTTGATCGCGCGGCGCGTGCGCGAGATCGGCGTCTACTGCGAAATCTGGGCCTGGGACCACGATCCGGCCGAGATCGCCAAGTTCGGCGCGAAAGGCATCATTCTTTCGGGTGGCCCCGAGTCGACGACGCTCGAGGGCGCACCGAAGGCGCCGCCGCAGGTATTCGACGCCGGCCTGCCGATTCTCGGCATCTGCTACGGCATGCAGACCCTGGCCGCGCAGCTCGGCGGCGCGACCGAAGCGGCCGACGCGCGCGAGTTCGGCCATGCGCAGGTCGACGTGGTTGCGAAAGACGCTTTGCTCGACGGCCTCAGCGATCATCCGGGCGCGGCCAAACTCGATGTCTGGATGAGCCATGGCGATCATGTGGCGAAAGCGCCTCCGGGTTTCACGATCACCGCGACAACCGACCGTATTCCGGTCGCCGCGATGGCGAACGAAGCCAAGCGCTGGTACGGCGTGCAGTTCCACCCCGAAGTCACGCATACGAAGCAGGGCATGGCGCTGGTGCGCCGCTTCGTCGTCGACATCTGCGGCTGCGCGACGCTGTGGAATGCGGCAAATATCATCGACGACCAGATCGCGCGCGTGCGCGCGCAGGTCGGCAGCGACGAAGTGATCCTGGGCCTGTCGGGCGGCGTCGATTCCTCGGTCGTCGCCGCGCTGCTGCATCGAGCGATCGGCAAGCAGCTCACCTGCGTCTTCGTCGACACCGGCCTGCTGCGCTGGCAGGAAGGCGATCAGGTGATGGCGACGTTCGCCGAGCATCTCGGCGTCAAGGTCATCCGTGTCAACGCGGCGGACCGCTATTTCGCCAAGCTCAAAGGCGTGAGCGATCCGGAAGCCAAGCGCAAAGCGATCGGCAATCTATTCGTCGAAATTTTCGACGAGGAATCGCACAAGCTGAGCAATGCGAAGTGGCTGGCGCAGGGCACGATTTATCCGGACGTGATCGAATCGGCCGGCAGCAAGACCGGCAAGGCGCACGTGATCAAAAGCCATCACAACGTCGGTGGCCTGCCGGACGACATGAAGCTCGGCCTGATCGAGCCGCTGCGCGAGCTGTTCAAGGATGAGGTGCGCCGTCTCGGCGTCGAACTCGGCCTGCCGCGCGAGATGGTCTATCGCCATCCGTTCCCCGGTCCCGGACTCGGCGTGCGCGTGCTCGGCGAAGTAAAACCCGAATACGTCGACCTGCTGCAGCGCGCCGACGCGATCTTCATCGACGAACTGCGCCGCGCCGATCTCTACGACAAGGTCAGCCAGGCCTTCGCCGTATTTCTGCCGGTCAAATCGGTCGGCGTGGTCGGCGATGCGCGCGCCTACGAATGGGTGGTTTCGCTTCGCGCGGTCGAAACGATCGACTTCATGACCGCGCATTGGGCGCACTTGCCTTACGATTTTTTAGGCAAGGTTTCCAACAGAATTATCAACGAGCTACGCGGTATTTCTCGTGTAGTTTACGACATCAGCGGCAAGCCACCCGCGACGATCGAGTGGGAGTGACTGGATGAAAGCCGTCGGTTATTTTCAGTCGCTGCCGATCGACCATGCCAACTCGCTGATCGACTTGAGCGTCGCCGAGCCGGTGCCCGGCGACTTCGATGTGCTGGTCGAGGTCAAGGCCGTGTCGGTCAACCCGGTCGACACCAAGGTGCGCATGCGCGCCGCGTCGACGGACGGCCAGCCGCGCATTCTGGGCTGGGATGCGGCCGGTGTCGTGCGCGCGGTGGGCACGAAGGTGAGCCGGTTCAAACCGGGCGACAAGATCTGGTATGCCGGCGACGTCACGCGCGCGGGCAGCAACAGCGAGCTGCATCTGATCGATGAACGCCTTGTCGGGCCGATGCCGTCGACTTTGGATTTTGCCGCGGCCGCCGCGTTGCCGCTGACCGCGATCACCGCGTGGGAATTGCTGTTCGATCGGTTGAAGGTGCTGAGCGCCGATCCCACGCGCGACAACACGCTGCTGGTGATCGGCGCCGGCGGCGGCGTCGGTTCGATCCTGATCCAGTTGGCGCGCCAGCTGACCGGCTGGACGGTGATCGGCACGGCCTCGCGCGCGCAGACGCAGGCGTGGGTGCGCGAGCTCGGCGCGCATCATGTCATCGATCATTCCCGGCCGCTGGCGGAAGGTTTGAAGGCGGCGGGCATCGCGCAGGTCAGCGCGGCGATCGGCATCACGCACACCGACGAGTACCTGCCGCAGATGGTCGATCTGCTCGAAGCCGAAGGTCAGTTCGCGCTGATCGACGATCCGAAATCGCTCGACGTGCTCGCGTTCAAGCGCAAGTCGCTGTCGGTGCATTGGGAATCGATGTTCACGCGCTCGACGTTTCGCACGCCGCGGCTCGCGCGCCAGGGCGAGATCCTGCGGCGCGTCGCGCAGCTGGTCGATCGCGGCATCGTGCGCTCGACCGTTGCCGAGCATTTCGGCGCGATCAATGCGGCCAACCTCAAGCGCGCGCACGCGCTGCTCGAAGGCGGGCAGTCGCGCGGCAAGATCGTGCTTGAAGGATTCTGACGCGGGTGCTGCTCAGTGCGCACTCAGTGCGTGCGCGGCGGCGATGAAGGCGTCCACATCGTCGGCGTTGGTCGCGAACGAGGTGACGAGCCGAACCACCCCCGGCGCCCAGCGTTCGCCGTAGAAATGGAAACCCTGCGCGTGCAGGCCGTCGTTGACGGCCTGCGGCAGAGTGCAGAACAGGATATTGGCGTCGCCGTCTTCGTGCACGACGACGCCCGGCAGGCCGCGCAGGCCGGCGGCGAGGCGTTGCGCCATCGCGTTCGCGTGGCGCGCGTTGCGCAGCCAGAGATCGTCGGCGAGATAGGCGTCCATTTGTGCCGCGATCAGACGCATCTTCGACAGCAGATGACCGCCGCGCTTGCGCCGGTAGGCCAGTTCCTGGGTCAGCGTGCGATCGAACACGACGATGGCTTCGGCGCCGAGTGCGCCGTTCTTCGTCGCGCCGAACGAGAGCAGGTCGACGCCGGCCTTCCATGTCATTTCCGCCGGCGTGCAGCCGAGCGCGACGAGCGCATTGGCGAAGCGCGCCCCGTCCATGTGCAGGCGGAACTTGCGCTCGCGGCAGACGGCGCCGATCGCGCGCAACTCCTCGAGGGAATATACGCTGCCGAGTTCGGTCACTTGCGAAATACTGACGCAGGTCGGCTGCGTGCAATGCACGTCGCCCATCTTCGCCAGCGAATGCGTGCGCAGCGCAGCAGGATCGAGTTTCGCCGCCACGCCGCCGAGGGTGAGCAGCTTGCCGCCGCTGTAGAACTCCGGCGCGCCGCATTCGTCGTTGTTGATGTGGCTCTCCTCGTGGCAGAGCACGCCACCCCACGGCGGCGTCACCGCAGCGAGGGAAAGCGCATTGGCGGCGGAACCCGTGGCCACGAGCAGCACGTCGAGATCGGTCTCGAAGATCTCGCGCAGCCGGCGCTCGACGCGCTGCGAGTATTCGTCCGCGCCATAAGACGGCTGCGCGCCGGCGTTGGCGGCGGCGAGCGCGGCCAGGATCTCGGGCGAGGTGCCGACGACGTTGTCGCTGGCGAAGTTCTTGTTGGAGGCGGGCATCGGCGAATTCCGGCGGAACGGGGGCGCCGCAGTATCGGCGATTCCTGCGGCGGCAAACAATGGGCGGCCGGCGGAGACGCGCGGCTGCTAAAATCGCGCCATGTCCGTGGACACTTCCTTTTCGCCGCCGACGGCGTTCGATGCGGCCGACACCGCCTTCATGCGCCATGCGCTGGAGTTGGCCGCGCATGCGCGCGACGCGCACGAGGAAGTGCCGGTCGGCGCCGTGCTCGTGCGCGGCGGCGTGGTGATCGGCGAGGGCTGGAACCGCAGCATCAGCGGCAACGACGCGAGCGCGCACGCCGAGATCGTCGCGCTGCGCGACGCGGGTGCGCGCGAAGGCAATTACCGCTTGCCCGGGTCGACGCTGTACGTGACGCTGGAACCGTGCGTCATGTGCGCCGGCGCCATCGTCCATGCCCGCGTCGAGCGGGTGGTCTACGCGGCAACGGATCCGAAGACCGGGGCGGCCGGCAGCGTTTTCGATACGCTCATTTCGCCGCTGCACAATCATCGCGTGGTCGTGTCCGGCGGCCTGCTCGGCGAGGAAGCCGGCGCGATGCTGCGCGCGTTCTTCCGCGAACGGCGCGGTTGATCCGCAGCCGGGGTCATTGGGAAAATTCAACAACGCGTGCGCTAGGCTCGGCGCTCGAAACCAGCACGAGGAGGGGAATCATGCACGGCACCCAACGGCATCTCAAATACGCCAAAGCGCTCGCGCCCGAAATGAAGAAAAAGCACCAGTCGCACTGGCCGGAGTGGGTCATCGGCAAGGTGATGATGGAAAAAGCGATGAAGTCGATCGTCGCGCGCGTGCATCTCGAACGCAGCTACGACATTCCTTATCTCGCCGGCTACAGCCTCGACGGTCACATCATCTTTATCGACCGGCACATGCCGAAGAGTTTCGTCTACCGCAGCCGGCGCGTGTACACGGACCGGTTCCTTATCGTGCACGAGGCGGTCGAGAAGTCGCTGATCCAACTGCTCGGCATGCACTATCTCACCTCGCATCAGATCGCGCTGCATGCCGAACAGGCCGCGGTGCGCGCGGAAGGCGTGAAATGGGATGCCTACAACGCCTTCATGGAGGAATACATCAAAGTGATCGGCGACGAGCAGTTGAGCCGCGTGCCGGACAATCTCGATCTGACTCCGTACGTCGATTTCCACGACACCGCCGAGCTCAAACAGATGCGCGCGAATACCGTCGCCGGCCCGAGTTACCAGCCCAAGCACAAGGTGCATATCGCGGGGTTGTAGTGGCCGGCATGGGGAAGCGCAGCAACACACCGGTTGACGAGGCGCGTCATGCCGTGCTCGGGAAACGGCGTTCTTTGTCGGGGCCGTTGCGCCATGCCGGTTCGGTCTGTCTGAACTTGATCGATTGGAGCTGCCGCTTTCGTTTTGCGCTGCGTTTCTACGCCAGGATTCCGGAAAGCGCGCGCAATCGCCTTCGTCGCCGGCTGGAGCACATCGCGAGAAGGCCTGCGGCGGCGCCGTCGATTCCGGAAGAGCAGTTGGGCATCAACCTGATCGGCTATGCGCACGGCGAATTCGGCGTTGCCGAGGTCCTGCGCAGATACGTGCATGCGCTGGAGGGCAGCAAGGTGCCATTCGTGGTGCGCAACTTCGACGTCGGCATCGCCAGCCGCCAGGGCGACCGCAGCATGCAGGAGTTTCTGTCGGAGGAATGCCGCTACGACGTGAATCTGTTCTGCATCAATGCGGATCAGATGCCGAAGGCGCGTGAACATCTGGGCGATGTGGTTTTTGGCGGGCGCTACAACATCGGCTGCTGGTTTTGGGAACTGGAAAAATTCCCCGAGCGATGGCACGGCGCGATCGATATGGTCGACGAGATCTGGGTGACTTCGCCGTTCGTGCGCGAGGCGATCGCCGTGTGCACGTCCAAGCCCGTGCACATCGTGCCGGTGGCGCTCGGCATGAATCTGCCCGAGCATTATTCACGAAGTGAGTTCGGGCTGGCCGATGGCGTCTTTCTGTGCCTCTTCAGTTTCGACTTCAACTCCTTCGCAATGCGCAAGAACGCCGAAGGCGCAATCGCCGCCTTCCGCCGCGCTTTCGCCGACGGCCGCAGCGACGTGCGTCTGCTGATCAAAACCATCAACGGCGAGCGATCTCCCGAAGCGCTGCGCAGGCTCAACGAAATCGCCGCCGGCGATGACCGCATCGAAGTGCGCGACGGATTTCTCGACCGCGGCGGAATGTGGGCGCTGCAAGCCTGCTGCGATTGCTACATCTCGCTGCACCGTTCCGAAGGCTTGGGGCTGGGCCTGGCCGAATGCATGCTCTTGGGCAAGCCTGTCGTCGCTACGGCATATTCCGGCAATCTTGCGTTCATGGACGCGGACAACAGTTGCCTCGTCGGCTATTCCCTGGTTCCGGTGGAAGAGGGCGAATACCTTGCCTGGCAAGGGCAGCATTGGGCCGAACCGGATGTCGACGAAGCCGCCGCGTACCTTCGTCGGCTGGCCGACGACCGCGCCTACGCACGTCAGATCGGAGAGAAAGCGAAGGCTAGCGTGCGCCAACGCCTTTCGGCTTCGGCGAGCCGCGCGGCGATGACCGCACGGCTCGCGGATATTTATGCGCGACAACCGGGTGCGCCGGTCATGGTTCCGTAAGGGCCCCGGCAAAGCTAAGCGATCCTTCGCCGGCGGGTAGCCTCTAAAGGCGTAGCGGTGCTTCCGGGGCGCTCGAACTATGTCCGGAGCCGTCGAGCGTTGCTATGGCGAAACGTTGCGCCGAAACGTAGGAAAATTCCTACTGTAAATATCTACAGGTTCGCTCCGCGTCGAAAAGGAATATAGGACAGACTCGAGCTTCGCAATTGCATAGAGGGTGTGAACCCGGCCATCAATTAAGGAAGAAATCTACTTCGGTCCTGAACCATTTTTTTAGGGGGAAATGGTCATGCGCGATCGTGGCATCTTCATTTTACTTGCATGTATCTGTTGGGTTTTTGCTGGTTGCAGCCAGAACGGAATTCGAGCGCTGTCCACGCATTCGAATACCTATCCCGACAAGCCGAGCGTCAAGAACTTCCGCTACAGCTGGGCGCTGCCCAAAACGATTTTTGACGTCGACGCGACCTGGACTTACAAGAGCTGCGCGATGGTGAATGGTTCACCGATCGTGGATGCGAAGGTCGATGTCCAGATCACGCCCCACGCCGTTCCTGATCTGGCGATTGGCTATGTGTTTCTCGATGCCGCAGCGTCGAACTCATTCTGGCAAGAGCACATCTTCGACGTGAAGACAGCGGCGGGATCGCACCTGCTGCAGAGCTTCAATTCGACGGCCACGGACCAGACAGGAGCTATCCTTGGCAATGTCTTCAGCGGTCTGGTAAAAATCGCCGATATCGCCGCGCTCCACCTCGCGTCAGCCAATACGCCAAAACCGCCTCCGCCAAGCTGCGGTCCGGCGCTTCAGACGCAGAGCGAGGTTCTGTCCAAGCAACAGCGGCTGCAGCAGATGCCGGATCAAACGACGGACGCTGCGAAAAAACTGATCGCCGAGATCAGCCATTTGCAACAGCGTCTCGTCATCAAGCTTGTCACATCGACTATCGATCCCGGCATCGATCCGGACACGAAAAACCTCAAGCCCATAGTCAACGGCGTGGTGGGAACCCTTAGGATGCCGGCGGAAGCGCTGCAGAAGAACGGCTGGGTCGACCATCCCAACAAAAGTGATGGTCATTTTGACCTTAGCATTCAACTCGATTTCGCAAAAGCGTTGCCGACCGAATTTGCGACCGACAAAGCGCAATCGGTGCCGTTGCTGCGCGACTCGTTGTGGCGTGAAGTGGCGTACATCCCCGTGGAGGTATTCAGTCAGGATGGAAGCAGGGTCGGCAAGCCGACGACGTTGCCGTTCGCTCAGTTCGGCGCAGCAAGGACGCTGCCGTTGGATGCGCCCCTGTTCGGCAAAGCCGATTGGACGATCACGTTCAACGACTACGGCGAAGTCACCGAAGCGAAATGGGGAAGTGCAGCAACGGGGACCGGCGCGTCTCAGCTGTTCCTCAGCTCGCTTTCGGCAGCGAGTGCGATTGCAACGGATTCAACGAAAGCGCCGCCTACGGACAAGCAGACGCTGGAACTCCAGGCGGAGAATGCACAGCTGCAGGCCGTCATGGACAACGCGACGAAAAAGCAGCAATGCGCAGATATGAAGGCCAAGGGACAAGTCGAAGCGTGTCCTTAGTCGTCACATTGGAGGTCGTTCGATCATGGTCCCGAAGATCGACGTCAAGAGCGCTGTGTTTACAAAATAACTTTGCACTGATTCGTTTGAGTCACTCACTCCTCAGAAGGAGCTTGTCATGCATCAGCCTCAACCGGACACTTGGCCTCAACCGCCAAGCCCCTCGTTTCCCCACACGCCGCCGGCAAAGACCAATCCTCCGTTTCGTAATCCGCCTCCGCCGCCCGCGCCTAGTGCGCCTCCATCGGGGCCGACTCCATCGCGGCCGTAGGCGATTCCATGATGAGTACTCATGATCGCGATTATCTGCGCAGCCTCTATGAGGCCAATCTCGATATCGACTACGCAGTCTGTTTGCACTCGATGCACGAAGCTCTCTACCGACGCGTGCGTTGGGCAGTCGTCGTCATACAGTTGGCGTCAGTTACGGCAGTGCTTGGCCCCTATCTAAGCGAGCAGGCGCATCCGGTAATCGCCGGGGTCGGCGCGGCAGTGCTGGTGACAATTACCATAGTCGATGCGGCGACCGATTTCGCTGCAAAGGTGTATGAACACAAGGAACAACGCAAAGAGCTCAAACGGCTGCGGGCGCGCACGTGCAAAATGACGCTCGATGAAATCGACGCGGCCAGAGATCAACTTGCAGCAGACGACAATACTTTCATCCTGAAATCTCTCCGCGTGCCGGCTTATAACGACAATCTAAGCACCTATGGAAGAGAAAGCTTCAAAGTAAAACCGTCAGCCTTTGAAAGGATCATGTCGGTTTTGGCGTGAGTCTTCGAAGACCTCTTCTGCGGCGTGCGGAATGAGTTCACAAACCCGGGCCAACGGGATACGCTAGGACCGTCGATCGCATCCGATCGCAGGGGACAATCTGGCTTTTCTGAAGGCAATCTGCGTTGCCGCGGGGCGGCTGTTTTTTCGCAGATTTTGCATGCGCATACGTCGCGACGCCCACAACTTCGGGCCTGCAGTTCACTGCTCCTGCTGATTCCGGATTTTTCGCAATTCTCGCGTTTACAACACAAATTCAAATCTTCATTTATCCAAGGGGATCCGCATGAAGTCCGCACATCTGCCGCATCGTATTGCGCTTTGCGCCGCGATTACCGCGATCTTCGGTTGGACTTCCGCATCGGCGCAGGACGTCGTCGTCACGCCGCAAAGCGGCGGCGGTTTCTCCGTCTCGAACAACGGCGGCACATTGCTGTTCAAGGTCGATGCGACCGGTAATCTGATCGCTCCGAGTCTTGGCCTTGCGGCGGTTCAGAGTGCACCGCTGTGCTTCAACATTGCCAGCGGGCAATTGGGTCCGTGTTCGGGCGGCGGTGTGGTAGGTCCGAC
>DAIMZS010000060.1:6783-13433 GCA_036733825.1 Rudaea sp. | reverse complement strand
GCGCGGCGATGCGGTCGATGCCGAACGCGATGCCGCCGTGCGGCGGCGCGCCGTATTTCAACGCTTCAAGGAGGAAGCCGAACTTCGCTTCCGCTTCCTCGGCGCCGATGCCGAGCAGCTCGAACACGGTCGACTGCATTTCGGGGCGATGGATACGGATCGAACCGCCGCCGATTTCGTTGCCGTTGAGCACCATGTCATAGCCGCGCGACAGAGCCGTCGCGGCATTCTTCTTCAGATCATCGATGTCGTCGATGTTCGGCGCGGTGAACGGGTGATGCAGGGCGACGTAGCGTTTGGCTTCGGCGTCGTATTCGAACATGGGAAAGTCGGTGACCCAGAGCGGCTTCCACGCGTTCTCGACAAAGCCGTTGTCCTTGCCGACCTTCAGGCGCAGCGCGCCCATGTAGTCGCTGACCGTCTTGTACGGGCCGGCGCCGAAGAAGATCACGTCGCCGTTCTGCGCGCCGACCGCTTTGAACACGCCGTCGAGCGCCTTGTCGTCGAGGAACTTGGTGATTGGCGAAGTCAGGCCGTCGCGGCCCTTGGCGATATCATCGACGCGGATCCAGGCGAGGCCCTTCGCACCGTAGCGCGCGACGTAGACGCCGAGGTCGTCGAGATATTTGCGCGGCTGTCCCGCACCGTTCGGCAGACGCAGCGCGACGACGCGACCGCCGGCGTCGTTGGCCGGGCCGGCGAACACTTTGAAGTCGACATGCTTGACCTCTTCGGCGATGTCGACGAGCTGCAGCGGAATGCGCAGATCGGGCTTGTCCGAGCCGTACAGGCGCATCGCTTCGGCGTAGGTCATGCGCGGAAACGGATCGGCCAGTTCGACGCCGACGACTTCCTTGAACACCTGGCGAATCATCGCCTCGACCGTGTCCTGCACGTCGCGCTCTTCGACGAAGGCGAACTCCATGTCGAGCTGGGTGAATTCGGGCTGGCGGTCGGCGCGCAGGTCTTCGTCGCGGAAGCAGCGCGCGATCTGGTAGTAGCGGTCCATGCCGGCCATCATCAAGAGCTGCTTGAACAGCTGCGGCGACTGCGGCAGGGCGTAGAACTCGGTCGGATGCACGCGCGAAGGCACGAGGTAGTCGCGCGCGCCTTCGGGCGTGGCTTTGGTCAGGATCGGGGTTTCGATGTCCTGGAATCCACGCGCGTCGAGATAGCGGCGCAGCGCGGCGACGAGCTTGGTGCGCATGCGCAGCTTGTTCTGCATCTCCGGACGGCGGATGTCGAGATAGCGGTAACGCAGACGCGCATCTTCGCCCGGCGTGTCGTCGAGCATGAACGGCAACGGCGCCGCCGCATTGAGTACTTCGACTTTGTCGGCAACGACTTCGATCTTGCCGGTGCGCAGGCGCTCGTTGATCTGCGCCGCCGGGCGCGCGCGCACCTTGCCGGTGATGCGCAGGCAGAATTCGTAGCGCACGTGCTCGCTCGCCGCGAACGCATTGCCGTTTTCGGGTTCGACGACGACCTGGACGATGCCTTCGTGATCGCGCAGATCGACGAAGATCACTCCGCCGTGATCGCGGCGCGTGTCCGCCCAGCCGCAAAGCGTGACTTCGGAACCCACAAGGGTCTCGTCGACGAGACCGCAGTAATGCGTGCGCATGCCCAAAAAACCACTCCGCCAGAAATTCCCCGACCCCGTGCAAAGTCCGGCCAGGGCGGCCGGTTTTTCACTTTCACGGGCGGGCCCGCGAGAAACGGGTCCGGAATCCTACGAGGGTTTTTGTTGCACTGCAAACGAACGTCTTGACTGTTTTCGCGCAAGGCGCGCGAAAACACCCGCGCAGGGCGGGTGTTTTCGTTGGTTTTGGCCTAGAGCTTCGCCGCCGAAAGCGCCTTACCAGCGCCGATCGATCGCGAATACGCCGCGGCAACCCTGCACCACCCACACGCCGCCGCGGTTCCAGCCCCAGGTGCGGCCTTCCTGACACGGCGAGCTGGACTCCTGGCGTTCGAGGTAGACCCGACCGCGGCCACCGACGTCGACCTGACAGAAGTTATTGCGTCCGTCGTTGCTCTCGCAGCGGATCGTGAAGCGCTGATTCCAATCCGGACCCGGCTGCCATGGCGGCGGACCGCCCGGATAACCGCCACCGCCGCCCACGGCGACGAAGCGGCCGGCGCAGCCGCGATCGACCCAGACGAAACCGCCGCGGCGGTCGAAGCCCCAGCTGCGACCGCGCACGCATTGCGTGTCGGACAGCTGGCGTACCAAACGTGCGTCACGCCAAGGCACTTCACACCGCGAGTAGTTGTAGCCGCTGCTGCGGCATTCAATCTCGCCGCCCGGTCCCGGGCCGTAGTACTGCGCGCGCACCGCCGCCGTCGGCATGAGCCCGGCGGCCAAAACCAAACCTGCTGCAACCCATCGAGTCAACATACTTACTCTCCCTTGAGTAGTTGAGTCGCCGCCAGTGTACTGGAGGTGGCTTCCGGGAGAATAGGCGCGAAGCGCGAACGCCGATGGTCGTTTAGTCGACAGTCGGCGACGGATCAGGCTTTGTTCACCGGCGCGGCGTCGCTCTTCGGCTTGGGCGCCTTGTCCGCCGAGGCGGCCGGCTTCGCCGCCGTATCGCTCTTCGCGGTGTCGGACGCCGGCTTCGGCGCCTCGCCCTTGTCGACGAGATTGCGCTTCTTGTCGCCGTCTTTCTTGAAATCGGTCTCGTACCAGCCGCTGCCGCTCAGGCGAAACGCCGGCGCGGTCAGGCGGCGCGAAACGCGTTCGGCGCCGCAGGAGGGGCACAGAGTCGGATCGGGATCGCTCAGCTTCTGCAGGCGGTCGAAGCGGGTGCCGCAGGCGGCGCATTCAAATTCGTAGATGGGCATCGGTTTTCGCAAGGTCTTCGTGTTCGGCGGCGTTCCGCAATCCATGGCGTGCACCGCGCCGGCGCGGTAATCGGGTCGGATCGGCTCAATATCAAGTCCGGAAACGCCCAGGGCAGATAATCCCTTAACTCAATTATAACAAATAGTTACGTCCAGAGCTGACGCCGCTGGTCGATTGATTCTCTCGCAAAACCCAGCCGCGGCGTTGGCAATACACCTGTCTTCGGCCACGAATGTGCCGCCGGCAGCACAATCCGCCTCGCCTGCGCAAACGGGTGGCGGTGGCTGACAACTTGTTGCAATATCGATGATCAGGACGGCGACATTGCCCGCCCTGCCCCGGGGGAAGAACGCAGTCCACCCATCATCCATCGTCGTCGAGAGTGCAGATGCTCGAATGCGGGACTGACAGCGCGATCGACCCGAACATCGCCACGCTGCGCGCCTCGGCGGCACGCACGCCGACCCAACCACAGATCTGGCGCCTCCTCGGCGACCGCTTGTTGGCCGCCGGGCAACCTGCCGCCGCCGCCGATGCCTACCTCGAACACGTCCGTCACAGCATTCACGACCCGGCGCTGATGCAGGCCGCGGCCGCACTGGCCGCCAATCGCATTCCCGAAGCCGAAGCGCGCCTGCGCGCGCAGCTGCGCGAGGCGCCGACCGACGTGGTGGCGATCCGCATGCTCGCCGAACTCGCGGTGCGCGTCGACCGTGTCGAGGATGCGGAACACCTGCTGCGCCGCTGCCTCGAACTCGCGCCGGGATTCCGCGAGGCGCAGCACAACTACGCGATCGTCCTGCATCGCGCGAACAAGCCGATCGAGGCGATCGCCGAGCTCGATACCCTGCTGCGCGAGGATTCGGCGAATCCGCAATATCGCAATCTGAAAGCCGCCGTGCTCTGCCGCATCGGCGAGTATCAGCCGGCGATCGACATTTACGCCGAGCTGCTGCGCGAGCATCCGCAGCAGATCCACGCCTGGCTGAGCTACGGCCACGCGCTGAAAACCGAAGGACAGACCGAGCGCGCTATCGCCGCGTATCGCCAATGCATCGCGCTCGATCCCGGTTTCGGCGAAGCGTATTGGAGCCTCGCCAATCTGAAGACGTTCCGTTTCGGCGACGAGGAAATCGCGGCGATGCGCGCCGCGCTCGCCGAGCCGAAACTCGGCGACGACCACCGGCTGCATCTCGATTTCGCGCTCGGCAAGGCGCTGGAGGACCGCGCCGATTACGCGGGCTCGTTCCAGCACTATGCGCGCGGCAATGCACTGCGTCTGAAATTGGCGCCGTATCATGCCGACGACACCCACGCGCGGCTGGAACGCGCGAAGCAGACCTACACCGGGGAATTTTTCCGTGCGCGCGCAGGTCTCGGCTCGCCGTCGTCCGAGCCGATCTTCATCGTCGGCCTGCCGCGCGCGGGCTCGACGCTGATCGAGCAAATTCTGTCGAGCCACTCGCAGGTCGAGGGCACGATGGAGTTGCCCGAACTCACCTCGATCACGCGCGCGCTGCGCCGCGCGGCCGCGAGCCGCGAGCCCGGCGCGTATCACACCGCGCTCGCGCAGATGAGCGGCGACGAACTGCGCGCGCTCGGCGAGGAATATCTGGCGCGCTCGGCCAAGCACCGCAAGCTCGGCCGGCCGTATTTCATCGACAAGATGCCGAACAATTTCGCCCACGTCGGCCTGATTCATCTGATTCTGCCGAACGCGAAAATCATCGATGCGCGCCGCCACCCGCTCGCCTGCGGCTGGTCCTGTTTCCGCCAGCATTTCGCGCGCGGGCAGAATTTCACCTACGACCTGACCGACATCGGCCGCTACTACCGCGACTACGTCGAGCTGATGAAACACGTCGACAGCGTGCTGCCCGGCCGCGTGCATCGCGTGAGCTACGAACGCATGGTCGCCGATACCGAACGCGAGACGCGCGCGCTGCTCGACTACTGCGGGCTGCCGTTCGAAGACGGCGTCCTGCGTTTTTTCGAAAACGAACGCCCTGTGCGCACGGCGAGTTCGGAACAGGTGCGCCAGCCGATCTACAAGGCGGGCGTCGACCATTGGCAGCATTTCGAGCCGTGGCTCGATCCGTTGAAGGAGGCACTCGGCGACAGTTTGGGAGAATTTGCTTAAACAAGAAAAAAGGGGAACCGGCGCAAATGCACGGGGGTGCGTTTGCATTGAGTTGCATCGTTGTATTTCCTTGGGAGAATCCATCGTGAAGAAAGTCCGCCCCGAAGCCCGACCGCGCCGCCTCGGCCGCTCCGGCTTGGTTCGATTGCCGCTCGCCGCGGCCGTCCATTTCGCCTGCTGCGCCGTGGCCCTGGCCGCGGACACAGACCCCGCGCAACAACAGCAGCCGTCCACCTCGCAGCCGTCCGACAAGCCCACCGCGGCGCTCGAGTCGGTGACGGTGACGGCGCAGAAGCGCGTGGAAAACGCGCAAGCGGTGCCGCTGTCCATCGACGTGCTCTCGAGCGACAAGCTCAGCGAGATGAACGTCAACAGCATGACCGACTACACCCGCATCCTGCCGAGCGTGTCGATCCAGAGCCTTTCTCCCGGCTTTTCGCAGATCTACATGCGCGGCGTCGCCAGCGGCAGCAACGGCAACCATTCCGGTCCGTCGCCGAGCGTGGGCGTCTACCTCGACGAAGAGCCGATCACGACGATCCAGGGCGCGCTCGATATGCACATCTACGACGTGCAGCGCGTCGAGGCGCTCGCCGGTCCGCAAGGCACGCTCTACGGCGCCAGCTCGCAGGCGGGCACGATCCGCATCATCACGAACAAACCCGACCCGAGCGCATTCGCCGCCAGCATCAGCACGGAACTGAACTCGGTGGCGAACGGCACGATCGGTTCCACCGTCGAAGGCTTCGTCAACATCCCGCTGTCGGACAAGGCCGCGCTGCGCGTCGTCGGCTGGGACGAACACGACGGCGGCTACATCGACAACATTCTCGGCTCGCGCACCTACCCCACCTCGGGCATCACGGCGAGCAACGCCGACCGTGTGCACGACGCCTACAACGAATCGTGGCTGCGCGGCGCACGCGCCGCGCTCAAGGTCGACCTCAACGACGACTGGTCGATCACGCCGACGATCATCGGTCAGAGCCAGCACAACGGCGGCCTCTACGCTTTCGATCCCAAGCTCGGCGATCTCAACGTCAGCCACGGCTACGCGGAATACCAGGAAGACCGCTGGGTGCAGTCCGCGCTGACCGTGCAGGGCAAGATCGGCAACTTCGATCTCGTCTACGCGTTCGCTCACCTCAACCGCAGCGACTGGACCGACTCGGATTACAGCGATTATTCGTTCTGGTACGACACGCTGTCCGGCTACGGCAAGTACATCACCGACAACAACGGCAACTACATCAACCCGGGCCAGCACATCCGCGGCAACGACGTCTACGCCAAGACCAGCCACGAGCTGCGCTTGTCCTCGCCGAAGGACGAACGCTTCCGCTACGTCGTCGGTTTGTTCGCCGAACACCAGTCGCACCGCATTTCGCAGGACTACATCATCGACGGACTCGCCACGGCGACATCGGTGACCGGCTGGCCCGGCACGCTGTGGCTGACCAAGCAGCATCGCATCGACGACGACAACGCCGTGTTCGGCGAAGTGAGCTACGACATCACCGACAATCTCACCGGCACGGTCGGCGCACGTTACTTCCATACCGAGAACAGCCTGAGAGGCTTCTTCGGCTTCGGCGAAGGCTACAGCAGCCACACCGGCGAAGCAGCCTGCTTCAGCGACTACAAGTTCGACGGCGCGCCGTG
>DAIMZS010000060.1:0-6683 GCA_036733825.1 Rudaea sp. | reverse complement strand
CTGACCGAAATCCACAACGCGAACAAGGCGCAGATCCGCGGCTTCGAATCCAATCTCACGTGGGCAGTGACCTACAACCTCACCTTGACCGCCGGCATCTCGCTGCTGAAGTCGAAACTGGAAGCGGACTACTGCGGCTTCCTCGACGAAACCGGCAAGCCTGCCACGGTGTGTACGCCGGGCACGATCAACCCGCAAACCGGCGAGCCGGTCGACGGACCGCAGGCGCCGAAAGGCACGCAACTGCCGCTGACCGCGAAGCAAAAAGGCAACCTTACCGCGCGCTACGTGTTCGACGCCTTGGGCGGCGAAGGCTATTTCCAAGCCGCGGGATTCTTCGAGGGCCGCCGCCGCACCGATCTGCGCGTGGCCGAAAACAATCTGATCGGCGACATGCCGGGTTACGCCTCGCTCGATCTTTCCGCCGGCCTGAAGAAGGACGCCTGGCAGTTCGACGTCTACATGAAGAATGCCTTCGACAGCCGCGGCGAACTCAACCGCTACGCCGAATGCGCCACCTCGGTTTGCGTGCAGCCGGCCGGCAGCCAGTACGCGAACGTGTTCGGCCAGTATTACGTCGTGCCGATTCAGCCGCGCACGATCGGCCTGCGTGTGACTCGCAACTTCGACTGAGCGGATGGAACGGCGGGCCGGATTTCGGCCCGCCTATTCCCCTCGTTGCCGCCAGTAGCGCCGCACGCCTAGCGCGATGATCGTGCCGAAGACGAGATGCATGAAGAAATCGCTGGCGCGCGGGAAGGTGATCGTGAGATCGAACGCCCGCTTCGCAAACGGCGCGTTCGACAAAGGCACGACGACGAAATTCATGCAGCAGTAGATCGCTACGCCGTAGGCGATGCCGCAGGCGACTGCGTGGCGGCGCAACGCCGTGAGATAGCGGCTGGCGAGAAAGAACCACCACGCCGCCACGATCAGGATGAAATAGTGCACGGCGAAGCCCACCGCGGCCGTCGGCCAGCCGCCGTCGTAAGCGGCCTGCCCGTAGAAGCCGCTCGCGATCGTATGCAGGACGCGCTGCGGACTCACGCCGCGCAGAAAA
This sequence comes from Rudaea sp., assembly GCA_036733825.1. Classification (GTDB taxonomy): domain Bacteria; phylum Pseudomonadota; class Gammaproteobacteria; order Xanthomonadales; family Rhodanobacteraceae; genus Rudaea. The sequence goes on along the minus strand of DAIMZS010000060.1, from coordinate 5,623 downwards.
TAGTACAGCGTGAAAACGTAGGTCAGATCGAGTGTCGCCGCCGCAGCGCCGGCGCCGACCACGGTGCGCCAGGCGGACGCCGGCCGTTTGCCGGGTTGGTCGACGCGGGAAGAAATGTCGCGCAGTGTCGTGCTGTTCATTGTTTGCATTCCATCAATGGCAGTCGCAGGACCTGGTCGACGGTAGCGTCGTCTTCGTCCTGCACGTAGGCGACGACGGCGGCGTTCGCCAGCGTCGCTACGTCGGGAAGTTTGAGTTCGGCCTGCGCGTCGGGAAGGCGCAGCGGACCGGCGAAATCGCGCACGACTTGATCGTGTTCGAGCCGGCGGCCCTTATTTTCGCCGCCGCGTATCTGTTGGACGAGGCGATTCTCGGTCAGGGCGACGTAAAGGCGCTTGTGTTCCGTATTCGCGCCGCCGGTCGTTTGCAGTCGCACCTTTATGCTCTGCCCCGTCTCGGCCGACACGCGCAGCGCAAGCGCCGCTTCGCCAGCCGCGATGGGCGGCTCGCTCTTCGGCCAGCCGCGCCAGAGTTGCCCGTCGACCCACACCTGCGGCGTATAGACCTGAGTGGAAGCTTTGCGCGCCTTCTCTTCCTGACGCTTGGCATAAGCATGTTTCGCGTACGGATCGTGCCAGGCCGACGAATCCCAGTAGTCCACGTGGAATTCCAAGCCGACGAACTGCTTGCTGTCGCGGATGGAACTCATCCACTTCTCGGCCGGCGGACACGAATTGCAGCCTTCGCTCGTGTACAGCTCGACGAGATGCTGGCGCTCCGCACCGCTCTGCGCCTCGCAAGCCGTGGCCGCCGTCGCCGCGCTCGTCAGCGACGCTGCGAGAGTCCAGGCGAGGGCTCGTGCACAACGATGCATGGTTTTCCGCTCCGAACGTTCATGGGTTGGCAGCGCATTCATATTGATCCTTCCCCCCCGTACGCAGGTTGCCAGGATTGCCGATCTGCCGGATTCTGCAGCGCGCGAACGCGCCGGCGCAACGCGCTTGCCGTGGTGCCGAAACGCTTGCGGAACAGGCGCGAGAACGCGCAGCGGTTTTCGAAGCCGCAAGCCAGCGCAATCTCGCCGATTGCGAGCGGACTGCTGCGCAGCAATTGTTGCGCGCGCTGCAGCCGTTGCCGTACGAGGAACGCATGCGGCGTTTCCCGATACGTTGCATGGAACGCGCGGATGAAATGCCAAGGCGAATAGCTCGCGATGCGCGCGAGCGCGGCGTTGTCCAGAGCGAGATGGCAGTTGTACGCCAGATGTTCGCGCACGCGCTGCAGGCGCAGGAACACGTGGCGGCGCTGCGCCCAAGTGCGTCCCGGGCAGCGCGCGATCATGTCGTCGAAACGCGCCTGCATCGCGTTGATCTCTTCGAGGATCGACTCCCAGGCCGCGGCGTCGCCGCGGCGCATCGCCCGCGCCAGCCCGAGCGCGCGCCGCAGCCCGGCGCAGCCGGCGTCGTGCAACGCGGGAAGCAGTCCGGAATCGTGCATCAGTCCCGCACTCAGCACGTCGCGCCACGCGGCCGGAGCGCCGATCACGGCGACCCAGAGCGCATGACCGCGCCCGGCCGCGCGCACGTCCGCCTCGGTGCTGATGACGCGAACCTCGCCGCGCGGATGAGTACTCTCGCCCTCGCTCGTCGCCAGCTGCAGCCGCCCGCGCAATGGCAACCAGAGGCCGGCGACCGGGCCTTCGACGCGCACGCTGATGCCGCGGCCGCTGCCGACGAGGATGGCGGGTTCGTCGAGGTCGCCACGCTGCAGGATCAGCCGGGCGCCATGATGGAGGGTGTGAATGCTCGGAGCCATGCGCGCTTCGTCGTTTGAAGAAGGCGCTTATTTACTTACCCTGCCGTGTCGATGTACGGAAATTGCGCTGAAATCGCGGTGAAATTTTTCGATGGGTTCAGTGAAATCCCCGTTCTACAATGACTTAGAGCAATTTTAATTCGGCGGCTACAAAAGCGCCCCCTTCCGCCCCTGCGGGGCACCTTCCCCCGCTGCGCAGGGGAAGGATCCCTCGGATGTAACCCATTCTGTCCCTTCCCCTGCGCAGCGGGGGAAGGTGGCGGCAGCCGGAAGGGGGCGCTCTTCATACCGGCACTTCATTGAGCTGATTGCTTCGCGGCGAGTAAAACCGCGCCTTGCAGTCAGCGCGCCGCCGTGCGTTCGAGATCGAAGGCGCCGATGTCGCTGTCCTGCTTCGCGAGCCGGCCCAGGTACAGATGCTTGCCGTCCGCGGCGACGCTGAAATGGCGGCCGCTGAGGTCGATGGGAAGTTCGGCCAAAACGCGCGCCGCGTTTGTGTCCGGATCGAACTCGCGCAGGATTGTCTTGTGCACGTCGACCGGCAGCAGATACCACACCTTGCCGTCGACGATGCGCCAGCCGTCGAGGGTCAGCGAGCCGATCTTGTCGGTCAGAGGCTGCTCCTCTCCGCTCGCTACGCTGCGCCGGAACAAGCCGGCGGCGCCGACGCGCGTGTAGTAGACCCACCCGTGCGCCGCATCGGCCTCGGCGTGTTGGACGCCGGTGGCGAGCGTCACGTCCGCCTGATCGCTCTGGCCGGCGCGCGTGCGCTGAATCAGGCGCGCCTCGCGGCTGTTCGCTCCGACCGCCAGCAGCACGCTGTGGGGCTGGGCGCCGTAAGTGCCGAACAAAACGTTCTCGCCCTTGGCGGAAACATCGCGCGCGCGGCGCGAGGCCAGGTCGATTTCGATCAGGCGCGACGACGCCGGCTCCTGGCGCACCGTGACCAGCAGCGCGGCCGAATCGGCGCGCCACACCGGACCGGACAGCGCCGCGTCGCGGTAGTCCGTCAGGGCCTCCGCGCTGTCCGTCGCGCGATCGTACAGCCACAGCTGGTTCGAGCCGCTGCGGTCGGAGACGAACGCGATGCGGCTGCGGTCCGGCGATACGGACGGCGACGCATCGTTGCCGGTGGACGCCGCCAATGTGCGCGCTGCGGCGGGCGCGTCGAGATCGATCTCGGCCAGCCCGCTCCTCGCACGCTGAATCTGGTAGACCACGGTCTGATTGCCGCGCGCCGCATCCGGAAATACGGCCGGCTTGACCTGCAGCGGCTGCAGCGCGCCGCCGTCGACGCCGACCGCGTACAGCTCGAACGCGCCGCGATGATCGGAAGAGAACACCAACGCGGAATTGTCCGCCGTCCACGTGTAGCCGCGGATGTTCGCCGCCAGATGCGTGAGCTGATGCACGTTGCTGCCGTCCGCGCGCATGACGAAAAGATCGCTGTACGGCGCGACGCCGCGGCGGAACGCGATCGAACGGCCGTCGGGAGAATAACGCGGCTCGAGATCCTCGCTGCCGGGCGCGCGCTCATAGCGCAGCGCTTGCTTCGCGCCGGTCGCGATATTCAAGCGCAGCAGACTCAGGTCGGATTTCGGACCTTCGTTGCGCAACGAAATGACAAGGTCCTTGCCGTCGGGAGTGAAATCGAAATAGCCGGTGGAAAAATCCTGGCAGTCGCCGATTTCGCGTTCGCGCCCGCCGAGGCTGGCGACGATGTAGAGCGTGCACGAGCTGCGCGTGATGCGCTCGTAGGCGATGCGGCTGCCGTCGGGCGACCACACCGGGCGAATGTCGTGCGACGTTTCGCTGTTCGGCGCGAGCGGCACCAACTGCGAAGGCTCGACCGTGCGGATGAACAAACGATCGAGCCCGGTCGCGTCGATGAGCTTGCCGAAGGCCACGCGTGTGCCGTCGGGCGAGATGTGCGGCAGCAGCTCGGCGTCGGGGTCGGAGGTCAGCGCGCGCACGTTGATCGCGCGCCAGGAGGGCGGCGAGCCTTCGAATCCGACTTTGACGAAATATGCCAGCACCGCAGCGACGAGCAGCACCGCGATCGGCAACGCGAGTCGCCACCGAGCCGCGAGCCTCGCCGAGCGCGGCGACGCCGGCGTAGTCGATGCCTCTGCGATGTCCACCTCTTCGGCAACTGCGGCGGCCTCGTCGGCATGCGTGTCGATCCACGTCTCGTTTTCGGCGCGCAGCGAGGTGTGATCGAACTTGCCGAACGGAATCTCGTCCGCTTCGATCACCGATACGTCGGCGAGCAAGCGGTAGCCGACCTTCGGTATCGTTTCGATGTACTGCGAAGGTTTGTCGGAGTCGGCGAACGCGCGGCGCAGCTCCTTGATCGCCTGGGTGAGCACGTCGGGCGTCGTGACGCGGTCCTTCCACACCGTTTCCAGCAGCTCGTCGCGGCCGACGGTATTGCCCACGTGGCGTACGAGTTCGAGCAGCACCGCGACGGCCTTGCCGGTCAGGCGCGAGCTCTCGCCGCGGCCGATCACGCGCAATGCGCCCACGTCGACGGCGAACTCGCCGACGCGCAGACGCAGATTCTGTAGCTTGAGCTGCTCGGCCGAGGGCGAGCGCCGCAGCATGTGCAAATTGGCGTTCATCGCTGGAACCGAAGCAGAATTCGGGGCGGCCAGACTTCATTTCCGTGGCGCGATAAGCGGCAGTGTCGTCGCAAACCGCGAGGTTTTCAACCAAACGCCAGGCACTTGCAAAAAGGCCCGGCGAATGCCGGGCCTTTTTTCTGCAACACCTGCAGGAATCACTTCTTCGCGAACACCAGCCGACCATGCTCGGCGTCGACCGCCACCGTATCGCCCGGCTGGAACTTGCCTTCGAGGATCTCCTTGGCGAGCGGATTCTCCAGCTGCTGTTGGATCGCGCGCTTGAGCGGGCGCGCGCCGAATACCGGATCGAAGCCGACGTTGCCGAGCAGATCGAGCGCCTTGTCGCTGATCGTCATGTTGAGCTGACGCTCGCCCAAACGTTTGGCGAGATACGCGGTCTGGATGCGCGCGATCTGGCGGATCTGCGCCTTGTCGAGCGGGCGGAACACGACGATCTCGTCGAGGCGGTTGATGAACTCGGGGCGGAAGTGCGCCTGCACGACGCCCATCACCGCGGCCTTCATCTTCGTGTATTCCTCGTCGGTGTCGCCGGTCAACTCCTGGATCAGCTGCGAGCCGAGGTTCGAGGTCATCACGATTACCGTGTTGCGGAAATCGACCGTGCGGCCCTGGCCGTCGGTCAAGCGGCCGTCGTCGAGCACCTGCAGCAGGATGTTGAACACGTCGTGATGGGCCTTCTCGACTTCGTCGAGCAGGATCACGCTGTACGGCCGGCGACGCACGGCTTCGGTGAGATAACCGCCTTCCTCGTAGCCGACATAGCCCGGCGGCGCGCCGATCAAACGCGCAACGCTGTGTTTCTCCATGAACTCGCTCATATCGATGCGCACGAGCGCGTCGGGCGAATCGAACAGGAATTCGGCGAGCGCCTTGCACAGCTCGGTCTTGCCGACGCCGGTCGGGCCCAGGAACAGGAACGAACCATTCGGCCGGTTCGGATCGGACAAGCCCGCGCGCGAACGCCGGATCGCATCCGCGACCGCGTGCACGGCTTCGTCCTGGCCGACGACGCGCTGATGCAGCACGTCTTCCATGCGCAGCAGCTTCTCGCGCTCGCCTTCGAGCATCTTCGACACCGGGATGCCGGTCCAGCGGCTGACGACCTCGGCGATCTCCTCGCCGGTCACTTTCTGCTGCAGCAGCTTGAAGCCTTTCGACTCCGC
>DAIMZS010000059.1:10113-13466 GCA_036733825.1 Rudaea sp. | reverse complement strand
GCGGGAATGACGAGCAGAAGCGTGCCTTGCGGAATCAGTCCATCCGCACCATTTCTCCGTGCTTCACCACAAGCAGCGGCTTTTCCGTCGCGCGGATGTTCTTGAGCACATCGCCCGGCACGGCGACGACATCGGCGAACTTGCCGGCCTCGAGCGTGCCCGTGTCGGCGTCGATGCCAAGGAGTTTGGCCGAGCCGATGCTGCTCGTCATCAACGCGGCGGCCGGCGCCATGCCGAGTGCGACGAGGTCGCCGAATTCCTCGGCGTTCTTGCCGTGCGGATAGACCGCGGCGTCGGTGCCGAACGCCATCAGTACGCCGATCTTCAGCGCGTTCTTCATCATCTCCGAATGCGCGGTCGCCGCGGCGCGCGCTTTGCCGGCGATCTTCGGCGGATAGGTGTCAGCCTTCGCGAGCACCCATTCCTGGGTCATGCGCGTCGGCACGAGATAGACGCCTTTCTGCTTCATGAGCTGCAGCGTGTCCGCTTTAAGAAAGCTGCCGTGCTCGATCGAATCGACGCCGGCCTCGACCGCGAGCTTGGCGGCGTAATCGCCGTGGCAGTGCGCGGCGACCTTGCGCCGCCATGCGTGCGCTTCGGACATGATCGCCTTGAGCTCGTCCGGCGTGAGTTGTGGCACGTCGACCGGATCGGCCTCGGACAGCACGCCGCCCGAGGCGCAGATCTTGATCACGTCGGCGCCGAATTTCATTTGCTCGCGCACGGCGGTGCGGCACGACTCGGGACCGTTGCAGACGCCTTCGAGCGGGCCGGGCTCTTTCATGCGGTCGGGCGGAATCGGCGGGCCGTCGCAGTGGCCGCCGGTGGAGCCGATCGCGTGGCCGGCGACGAGCATTGTCGGGCCTTCGGCGATGTGCTGGTTGATCGCGTTGCGCAGGGCGACGTCGACGAAATCGGCGGCGCCGACTTCGCGCACGGTGGTCACGCCCGCGCGCAGCGTCGCGCGCGCGTTGCGCTCGGCGTGGAACGACTGCTCGACCGGAAAACGCAGCATGTCCTCGTAGAAGCCCTGCGCCCAGTTGTCGTTGTGGTCGGAGGCGATGTGCGTGTGCGCGTCGATGAAGCCGGGCAGCAGGGTCGCATCGCCGAGATCGATCACTTTCGCGTCGGCCGGAATCGCCGCGTTCGCGCCGATGGCGGCGATGCGTTCGCCCTGGACGACGAGAACGCCGGGCGAAACGAGCGTGCCGCTGCGTCCGTCGAACAGATGCGCGGCCTTGAGCACGAGCGGTTTCGGCGCGGCGGGTGTGTTGGGCGCGGGTGTTTGGGCGTATGCGGACAAAGCCAGCAGCAGGCCGGCGGCAAGCGACGCGATGCGGTAGTTCACTATGTTCTCCCCAGATGATGGCGCGGTGAGTATAGGGAGTTTTCTCTCTCTCACCGATGTGCCGAAAGACGGGTGTGTTCGCTCGCTCGCGGTCGCCGGGCGTTAGGGAATTTTTAAGCGTCAGTCGACATTTTCGGGCTAGTATCGAAGTGCAGGGGAGAAGGAGAAAGCCATGAATACACCCTCATTCGTGTCGTCGAAGAAATTCGCCGCCGTTTTGTCCTGTGCTCTCGCTGCGACGCTCGCGTCCTGCGGCAACTCGTCGCCGAACGGCGCGGCACAGAACGCATCCGCGCCGGCACAAACGTCGTCGCAAAATCCGCCGCCGCCGCCGCCGGCGCAGCAGCCGCCCTCGATGTCGGTCGCGGAGTTGACCGGATCGACGAACGCGCCCGCGCCGTCGAACGGCCCGCCGCCGGCCGGCAATCCCGGCATGAACCCGCCGCCGACGACAGCGCCGGCGCAGCCGGGCACGCTCGCCTCGGCGAGCTACGCGCCGCGTCCGGACAACGCGCCGCCTCCGCCGCAAGACAGCGGCGAGTACGCGCAAGTGATCAGCGTGACCCCGCTGACCGGTCCGCAGCGCGTGTGTACCGATCAGACAGTGACGGAGCGCCGGCCGCAGTCCGACAACCACCAGGTCGCCGGCACCGTGATCGGTGCGATCGCCGGCGGCGTAATCGGCAATCAGTTCGGCCACGGCAAGGGCCGCGCGCTGACCACCGCGGCGGGCGCGGTCGGCGGCGGCATCGCCGGCAAGAAGATCCAGGAAGCGCATCAGGAAGGCGACACGGTGACGCGCGTCGTCAAGCGTTGCCGCAACGTCGTGCCGGGCAAGGGCTCGCCGCAGCTTTACGATGTCGTCTATGCCTATCAAGGCCAGAATCTGCACGCGAAACTCGATTACGACCCCGGCAATCGCATTGCGCTGCCGGTGCGCGGCCTGCAGTGACAGTGACGATGGTCATGTAGACGCTTCCGCGGCGGGTTGACTATCATCGCGGTTCGCTGTCGAGCGAGCTCACGATGAGCCGCTCCGGTGCAGGGAAGTGCCGTCGTGTCGGGTGCGCCGCGCCTGACGCGACAGCAAAGTCGCGGCCTCGCCGCGGCTGTTCGCCTGCAACCGGAGCGCGGAGGCCCCGGTTCTGTCCTTCCTCAAGAATCACGGGAGCCTCATGAAGACACTGCTTGCGTCCGCCATTGCCTTGGCGATTTCCACCGCGGCCATCGCCGCGAACCCGTCGGCTTACACGCCGAAATTCGATCCGAAACTGCTGTCGGCGGAAGTGAAGACGCTGTCCTCGGACGAATTCGAAGGCCGCGGCCCGGCCACGCCGGGCGAGACGAAGACGGTCGCCTATGTCATCGGGCAGATGAAGGGCGCCGGCCTGTCGCCGGGCGGCGACCTCAAGGACGGCAAGCGCGCATGGACGCAGGCCGTGCCGCTGCTGCGCGCGGAAATCAAAGGCGCGCCGAAAGCCTCGTTCAATGTCGGCAGCAAGGCTCAGACGTTGACCCAGGGCAGCGAGATCGCCATTCGCGCGCCGCTCGACGGCGCCAAGTCGGTCGACATCGCCAACGCGCCGGTGGTGTTCTGCGGCTACGGCGTGACTGCGCCGGAGCGCAAGTGGGACGACTTCAAGGGCGTCGACCTGAAGGGCAAGATCGCGATCGTGCTGATCAACGATCCCGATTTCGAAACCGGCGTCGGCGACTTCGGCGGCAAGGCGATGACCTACTACGGCCGCTGGACTTACAAGTACGAAGAAGCCGCGCGCCGCGGCGCGACGGGTTTGCTGATCGTGCACGAAACCGATCCGGCGTCCTACGGCTGGGCGACGGTGAAGAACTCGAACACGAACACGCAGTTCGACGTGGTGCGCAAAAATCCGTCGGAGACGCATCCCAAGCTCGAAGGCTGGATCCAGCGCGATCTCGCCGTGTCGCTGCTGAAGAGTTCGGGTCTCGACTTCGACGCGCTGAAGAAGCAGGCGCAGACGCGCGA
>DAIMZS010000059.1:0-10013 GCA_036733825.1 Rudaea sp. | reverse complement strand
AAGCCGGAGCGTTCGGTGCTCTTCCTCAACGTCACCGCGGAAGAGAAAGGCTTGCTCGGTTCGGAATACTACGCGTCCAATCCGCTGTATCCGCTGAGCAAGACGGTCGCCGACATCAACATGGACGCGCTCGATCCTATGGGCCCGGCGAAGAATTTCGCGCAGTCGGGCAACGCCAAATCGGAACTGCTCGACGACGTGATCGCGATCGCCAAGGCGCATGGCCTGTCGTTCTCGGAAGATCCGCATCCGGAGGCCGGCCATTTCTTCCGCTCCGATCACTTCGGTTTCGCCAAACGTGGCGTGCCGGCGTTTTCGTGGGAGTCGGGCAACGATCTCGTCGACGGCGGCACCGAAGCCGGCGAGAAGGCGCGCAAGGAGTACGTCACCCATCGCTATCATCAACCCGCCGACCAGTGGGAACCGACCTGGACCTTCGCCGGCATGAGCCATGACCTCGGCGTGCTCTACCAGCTCGGCAGCCAGCTGGCGAATTCGCGCCAGTGGCCGAACTGGGCGGCCGATTCGGAGTTCCGCGCCACGCGTGATGCGACGGCGAACGACCGAAAGTAACCTAAAACGGCAGTCTTGCCGGCTCGAACGGCGCGCATCGGGGTCCGATGCGCGCCGTTTTCCTTTACGCGGTCGGAGCAAAGCCTGTCCCGATGCGGTTTTCGACGGGAGGAATCAATTTTCATTCGGGCGGCACGCAATTTGCTTCGTGTCGAACGGATGTCAGTCTCTTTTATCACCCCTTTCGCTATTCGACCGTCGAGGCTCCGATGACGGCACCTCTTCCCGAGGCGGCAAAATTCAGCAGCCATGAACGCCAGCTGGTCATGCGCATGTATCCCTTGCGCATTTTCGGCTTGGCGCTGGGCTTTCTGTGCGTCGCCGGCGTGCTCTATGCCAACGGCGCGAACGCGCTCACCTGGGCGGCGCTGGTCGCCAATGGATTTGTCTGGCCGCATCTGGCGCGCTGGATCGCGCTGCGCGCGCGCTCGCCGCGCAAGGCCGAGCTGCGCAATCTGGTGATCGACGCCGCATTAGGCGGTGTCTGGGTCGCGCTGATGCAGTTCAATCTGCTCCCAAGCGTGCTGACCACGGCAATGCTCGCCTTCGACCGGCTCAGCCTCGGCGGGCCCAAGCTGCTCGCCCGCGCCTTCGCCGCGCAGGTGCTGGCCTGCCTTGCCGCGGCGGTGGTGTTCGGATTCCATTTCCGCCCCGAGACGACTCTGTTCGAAATCTGGACATCGCTGCCGCTGTTGGCGCTTTATCCGCTCGCGATCGGCATTGCCAACTACCGCCTCGTGCGCACGGTCAGCCGGCAGAACCGGCGCCTCGCCCAGTTGAACAGCATCGACGGGCTGACCGGCCTGCTCAATCGCGGCAGTTGGGAAGACAAGACCATGGAAATTCTGCGCCGGCACCAGCGCCTCGGCCTGCCGGCGGCGTTGCTGATGATCGATATCGACCACTTCAAGCGCATCAATGACGTGCACGGCCACCTGACCGGCGACGAGGTGATCCGTTCGGTCGCCGGCATCATCCGCCGCTGCATCCGCGACGTCGACGTGCCGGGGCGCTACGGCGGCGACGAGTTCGGCATCGTCCTCGTGCAGACCGAAGCGGAGACGGCGAAGATCATCGCCGAGCGCATCCGCCTCAACGTGCTCGCCGGCGAGCCGGACGGCATCCCGGTGTCGATGTCGACCGTCAGCATCGGCATCGCGACGAATGGCGAGGACATGAACGACACGCGCGCCTGGGTCAAGCGCGCCGATGTCGCCCTGCTCGAAGCCAAGGCGGGCGGGCGCGACCGCGTCGCCATCGCGCATTGATCCGCGTCGGCACGCAGCGATTCCGTTCGCGCTGAGCGTAGCTTGCGCAGCAAGCGAAGTTGAAGCGCAATCGCGAACAGGCCTTTCGACTCCGCCCCTGCGGGGCTACGCTCAAGGCGAACGGACTAAAAAACGCCGCGCGACCGATAAGCTGCATTCATCCGCCGACCGAGATACTCTGCGCGCTATGGAGTGCGGAGTCGGAATGAAAGCATTACTCGTGGGATTGCTCGGCCTCGCCGCGGCGGCGCAGGCGCATGCCGACGCGCGCGCCGACGTGCAGCGTGCGTTCGAACAGGTCATCAGCGCGGGCGGTTTCCGCGGCTACGCGCAGGGGCGTGTGTTCGGCCCCTCGCTGCCGGCGATGGCCGGCGAGATCGAGGCCGTGTTTCCCGACCGCATCCATGCGAGCACCGACGAGATGGAGTTCGTCGCGATCGGCGACCGCGCGTGGATCCGCGCACTCGGCGTCTGGAGCGCCGTCGACCGCTCGCTCGTGCCGGTGACCGCGTTCGACATGGCGGCGATGCGCCGCGCACTCGCGACGATCCGCGATGCGCGCATCGAATCGGCATCGAAGACGACCCAATGCGCCGCGCAGGTTTATCGCTTCCGCGCCAGCGGCAAGCTGCCCGGTGCGAACGCCGACGGCGATCTGCGCGCGTGGATCTGCGAGGGCAGCGGTCGGCTCGCGCGGCTCGAAGCCACCGATGCGCGCAGCGGCGAACGCGTGATTCTCGATCTCGACTGGTCGCGCCGCGCTTCCGTGCTCGCGCCGCAGGAATAGCGCCGCGTGGATACCGGCACCGAGGCCCCGCTCGCTCCTTTGCTTGCCGCGGACGAACCGCCGCCGTTCCGGATTGAGAACGCGTCGGCCGCTTCGCCGTTTTTCCTGGTCTGCGACCACGCCGGGCGGCGCATTCCACGTGCGCTCGGCGATCTCGGCCTGGACGAAGTCGAACTGCAGCGGCACATCGCCTGGGACATCGGCGCGGCCGGGGTGCTGGCGCAACTGTCGCGGCGGCTCGACGCGATCGCGATCGCGCAGACGTATTCGCGCCTGGTCATCGACTGCAACCGGCCATTCGAGTCGCCGACCCTGATCGCGCTGCGCAGCGAGCGCACCGAGATTCCGGGCAATGCGAACCTGACCGCGGCGCAGCGGCAGCAGCGTATCGACGAAATTTTCACGCCGTATCACGCGCGCGTGGCAGCCGAGCTCGACGCGCGCCGCGCCGCGGGGCAGCCGACGATCCTGATCACGGTGCACAGTTTCACGCCGATCTACTACGATGTCGCGCGGCCGTGGCAGGTCGGCGTCCTTTATCACCGCGACACGCGGCTCGCGCATGCGCTGCTGCGCGTGATCCGCGCGGAACACACGTGGACGGTCGGCGACAACGAACCGTACTCGGTGAGCGACACGAGCGACTACGCCATTCCCATCTACGGCGAGCAGCGCGGTTTGCCGCACGTCGAGCTCGAGATTCGCCAGGACTTGATCGCGGATGCGGCCGGGCAGGCGGAGTGGGGCGAACGCGCCGCCGCCTGGCTGCTGCGCGCGAGCATGGAAGCCGGACTGCGTTGAAACAGTTCGCGCGCAGACGGCGTATGATGCGCGTCGACTTTTCGAGGAGAGCAGCGCATGTCGATCAAGCCGATTCCGGACGGATATCGCAGCGTCAACGCTTATCTCATCGTCAGCGACGCCGACCAAGTCCTCGATTTCTTACGCACGTCGAGGACGTGTCCGGCGAGGAAATGCAGCGCCGTCTCGACGCGATGACAAAAACGGCGTGACCGGATCGAGTCAGGAATTTCGAGGAGCACAATGACATGGCAGAAGACATCATCGACAACCGCGCGCGCAATCGTTATGAATTGACCGTCGACGGCATCACCGCGCACGTTGACTATTCGCGCGAACCCGGCGTGATCACTTTCATCCACACGATCGTGCCGGAGGCGCTGGCCGGGCGCGGCATCGGCTCGCGGTTGGCGCAGTACGTGCTCGACGATGCGCGCCGCAACGGCGAGAAGATCGTCCCGCAATGCCCGTTCATCGCCGCCTACCTCAAGCGCCACCCGCAATATCAGGATCTGGTGCAGGCATGAGCGCGGTGCGGTTCGATCCGCCCGACGTGGCGGCCGGTACTGTTGTCGTTGCGGAAACCGGCGAAGGCAAGTTCACCCAGTATGTCCTCGACGGCCGCCATCGGCTGGCTGCGGACGAGCCCATCTCCGTCGGCGGCAACGACATCGGGCCGGGGCCGTATGAGCTGCTGCTGATGTCGCTCGGCGCCTGCACGTCGATGACCTTGCGCCTGTACGCCGCGCGCAAGGAGCTGCCGCTCGAACGCGTGATCGTGCGCCTGAAGCACGCCAAGCGCTATATCGACGACGCCAAGGACTGCGGCGACAAGCCGGTGATGCTCGACCACATCGAGCGCGAGATCGAGCTCGTCGGCGCGTTGAGCGAGGAGCAGCGCGCGCGCCTGCTCGAGATGGCCGACAAATGCCCGGTGCATCGCACGCTGACCTCGAAAATCGTGATAGATACGCGGATTACAAAAAAGTAATCCGTCGAAGGGTTGATCTTCGCCAAACCTCATTGCAACCTCGACGTTTCGTGCCCACGTCGAGGAGTCTGCATGCGCGCCATTGCCCGTTCGCTGTCCGTTTCCGCTGCAATCGTCACTGCGCTGTTTGCGGTGCAGGGTAGGGCGCAGGCGCCATCGTCCGACGAAACCGCGTTCCGCGAGCTCTACAAGCAGCTCGTCGAAACCAACACGACGCGTTCGGTCGGCAGTTGCACCAAGGCGGCCGAAGCAATGCAGGCGCGCCTGGTCGCCGGCGGAATTGCGAAGAGCGACACGCAGATCCTCGCCCCGGCCGAGCGCCCGCAGGACGGCGCACTGATTGCCGTGCTCCACGGCAGCGACAAGCTGGCCAAACCGATCCTGTTGCTCGCGCACATCGACGTCGTCGAAGCCAAGCGCGAGGACTGGGAGCGCGATCCGTTCAAGCTCGTCGAAGAGGACGGCTGGTTTTACGCACGCGGCTCGAGCGACGACAAGGCGATGGCCGCGGTGTTCACCGACAATCTGATCCGCTACAAGAAAGAAGGGTTCGTGCCCAAGCGCAGCCTCAAGCTCGCGCTCACCTGCGGCGAGGAAACGCCCGACGTGTTCAACAGCGTGAAGTGGCTGACGCAGACCAAACCCGAGGTGCTCAACGCCGCGTTCGCGCTCAACGAAGGCGCGGGCGGTGAGCTCGACAAGAACGGCAAGCACGTGGCGCTGCAGATCCAGGCCGGCGAGAAGGTGTATCAGGACTTCAAGCTCGAAGCCACGGACGTCGGCGGCCACAGTTCGCGGCCGACGCACAACAATCCGATTGCGCATCTCGCCGCAGGCCTGGCGAAACTGTCGACCTACAATTTCCCGATCGCGTTCAATCAGGCGACGAAGGGCTATTTCGAGGCGCAAACCAAACTCGTTGCGCCCGAGATCGCCACGGACATGCGCGCGGTGCTCGCCGACTCGAAGGACGAAGCCGCGGTCGAGAAACTCTGGGCGATCAATCCGAGCTGGAACAGCATGCTGCGCACGACCTGCGTCGTCACCGAGATCAACGGCGGCCACGCGCCGAACGCGCTGCCGCAGCACGTCAGCGCGAACGTGAACTGCCGCATCCTGCCGGGCGTGCCGGTGGCCGAGGTGCAGAAGCAGATCGCGAGCGTGATGGACGATGAGAAGATCAAGGTCGAGCCGACCGGCGAGCCCGGCATGCAATCGCCGCCGCCGCCGCTGAGCGAGAAGATGATGGAGCCGGTGCGCAAGGTCGCCGAGTCGCTGTGGCCGGGCGTGGTAATCGTGCCGACGATGTCCACGGGCGCGACCGACGGCCGTTTCCTCAACGCAAGCGGCGTGCCGACCTACGGCCTGTCCGGCATGTTCCACGACGCAGAAGGCAGCCGCGCGCACGGCCTCAACGAACGCATCCGCGTGAAATCGCTGATGGACGGGCGCAAGTTTCTTTACGAAGTCGTGAAGATCTACGCGAATAGCGCAGATACGAAGTAGCCGACGCTCTCTTGCTCGTCATCCCCGCGTGCTTCTGGCGGGGATCCAGCGACTTTATTCTTTTCAAAAAAGCCAAGGCACTGGATTCCCGCCAGAAGCACGCGGGAATGACGGCAAAGGGTTTAGAGGATTGTCTGCGTGCATGCGAGAATAGGCGTCTTCTTTTTTCCTCCACCCAAGGATTCTCCATGTCCGTTTCGACCTACGACATCCTCGTCCCCACCGTGAACCGCGTTTTCGGCAATACGCTGGCCGTGCTGAAAAAGGCGGAAGCCTTCGCCGCGGCGAAGAAAATCGATGTGGGCGTGCTGCTCAATTCGCGTCTCGCCCCGGACATGTTTCCGCTGATCAAGCAGATCCAGATTGCTTCCGACACGGTGAAGGCCGCGGCCGGACGGCTGACCGGCACGGAGGTTCCCTCGTTCGCCGACACGGAGACGACGCTGCCGGAGCTGGAAGCGCGCATCAGCAAGACGCTGGACTACATCAACAGCATCCCCGCAGACAAATACGCCGGCTGCGAGAGCCGCGCTATCGTCGTGCCGCGCCGCAGCGGCGATGCGCACTTCAACGGCCTCGCCTACGTGCTGCAGTTCGTTCTGCCGAATTTCTATTTCCACGCCACCACGACTTACGCGATTCTGCGTCACAACGGCGTGGAGATCGGCAAGAACGATTTTCTCGGCAAGTTCGATAACGCCTGAACGTCGCCGAAGCGGCGGACGCGGTCGGGAGCGGGGGAGGAGTAAAATCCTCCTCGCTCGCGGCATTCCGGCGGCGGGTTTTCGTTCTGAGCGGGTGATTTTTCGATGTTCGATGCGGTAGCGCAGTGGTGGACGAGCCTCGTGCTCTGGGTCAGCGGACAGGTCGTCGCGCCGGTGCTGTCTTTTCTCCATTTGGGCACGCTGGCGGGCGATCCGAACGACATCGCCGCGGCCGTTCTCATCGCCCTGTTGCAGATGGCGATCATTTCCTGTTTGTTCCGCCCGCTCGAAACGTTCGCGCCGGCGGAGGCGTGGAAAGACCGTAAACTCACGACCATCGACCGCACCTTCACTCTGCTGATGGTGCTCGGCCTCAATCCGCTGTTCGCCTTCCTCGTGCTGACGCCGTTCGCCAACTTGTTGGGCGGCGGCGCGGATGTCGGTGCGAGCACGCAGCCGAGCGGCGGCTTGGTCAGCCTGATTCCCGGCCTTGACCAGCACCCTTATCTTGCGTTCTTCCTCTACTACATCGTCTACGACCTGACCTATTACTGGATGCACCGCGCGCAGCATGCGATCCCGTGGTGGTGGGCGCTGCATAGCATGCATCATAGTCAGCGTCAGATGAATTGCTGGACGAACGATCGCGGCAGCTATCTCGATGGCGTGATGCAGTCGTTCGTGCTCGCCAGCGCCGGGCTGTTGATGGGTGTCGACGCGGCGCAGTTCGCTTTTCTCGAACTCGTCAGCGAATTGGTGCAGAATTTTTCGCACACGAATACGCGCTTTGGCTTCGGGCGCATATTCGAACGCCTCTTCGTCGATCCGCGCTTCCACCGCCTGCATCACATGCGCGTCGACCCGTCGCGGCCGAACCTGCACAACTGCAATTTCGGCCAGGTGATGTCGGTGTGGGACAACCTGTTCGGCACCGCGCTCTACGGCGAGCCGCCGCGTCCCACCGGCGTCGGCGATCCGACCGTCGACGCCGACAACGGCCGCGGCGTGATCGCGATGCAATGGGGCGCGCTCAAGCGCTTCTGGGGAGCCGTGCGCAGCGTGGACGGCTGGAAACTCCAGGAAGTCGCATTCGATCCGGTCACGTTCAAGCCAATTCCGGTCAGTCACGCCGATCTGCATGCGTTCGAGCATCCGACGACCGACCCTGAAATGAAGCGCTTGCCAGCGGCTTAGCCTTCTTTTTCGTCATTCCAGCGAAAGCTGGAATCCAGTTTTTATCTGCGCGCATCGACGCCGAAGCTGGATTCCAGCTTTCGCTGGAATGACGGCTTTGGATGTTTCTTTTGCCTCTTCAGCGCTCATTGCGGACAATGCCCACTCCGCGTTACGAACTGCGAACATGACTTTGCTCGTTTTTATCTTCTGGATGCTCAACATCACGCTCGACACGGGCGGCCATCTCGCGTTCAAGGCCGCCGCGATGCAGCCGGACACCGACGGCGAACTGGCGCGCTGGAAGGCGATGGCGGGCAAGCCATGGATCTGGATCGGCGTGGTCTGCTTCGTCGCCGAATTCGTTATCTGGCAGGGCTTCCTCTCGCTGATTCCGCTGTCGCAGGGCGTGCTGCTCGGTTCGATCAACATCGTCGCGATGCTGATCGCCGGGCGCGTGCTCTATGCGGAAAAATTCACTCCGCCGCGCGTCATCGGCTGTGCGCTGATCGCGGTCGGCGTCGCCGTCGTCGGAGTGACCTGAGCATGCGCCGCTTCTACCTGATCGGCTTTCTCGTGTTGATGATGTTCGACACGATGACCCAGATCTGCTTCAAGCTCAACGCCAATCACGCAGGCCCGTTCGTGATGGAATTCGCCTGGTTCGTGCGCATGATCAGCGCGCCGTGGATGTACGTGGCGATCGCCGGCTACCTCGGCTCGTTCTTCACCTGGATGACGCTGCTCAAGCACGCGCCGGTCGGCCCAGCGTTTGCCGCATCGCATCTGGAAGTCGTCGTCGTCCTGGCTGCGTCGTATTTCCTGTTCGGCGAACGCCTGTCGACGATGCAACTGTTCGGCTGCGGCATCATTCTCGCCGGCATCGTCTGCCTCGCCTTCGACCCGCCCGACGAAGGGCACGATGAGCACGCGGCGTAGCCCGTTCTTCGAAGTCCCGCCGACTGCAGGCTTGCCGCCGCGTTTCGGCGATTTGCTGCCATTCGCCGGGCCGTCGCTGGCCGAACAGGCGATGCAGTTTCTCGGCGTCGACGACGTGCAGATCGAATGCTCCGGTACCGCCGCGCTCGTGGTCGCGCTGACCGCGTTGAAGCGGCGCAGCCCGCGCACGAGCGTCATCGTGCCGGCTTATACGTGTCCGCTCGTCGCGATCGCAGTCGCGCATTGCGGATTGACGCTGCGCCTCTGCGACTTGTCGCCCGACAGCATCGACATGGATGCCGGCGCACTCGCTGCGCTGTGCGGCGACGACACGCTGGCGATCGTGCCGACCCATCTCGCCGGCCGTGTCGCCGACGTCGACACGGCGATCGCCTGCGCGCGCCGCGTCGGCGCGTGGGTGATCGAGGACGCGGCGCAGGCATTCGGCGCGCGCCGCGGCGAGACGATGGTCGGCACGCAGGGCGATATCGGTTTCTTCTCGCTTGCTGTCGGCAAAGGCCTGACCACGTACGAAGGCGGCGTGCTGATCGCGCGCGAGGCCTCGCTGCGTGCTGATCTGCGCCGCTGCGCTTTGGACATCGCCCCGTTCAATGCGGCGTGGGAAATCAAGCGCTCGCTGCAGCTGCTTGGCTATTACGCGTTCTATCGGCCGGCAGGCTTGCCGTTCGTCTACGGCAGGCCGCGCCGGCGGGCGTTGCGCGCGGGCGATGCGGTCGCTGCCGTGGGTGACGATTTTTCGTTGTCGATTCCGCTGCATCGGCTTGGTGCGTGGCGCCGATCGGTCGGCGCACACGCGTTTCCGCGGCTGCACGATTTTCTGCAGGCGCTCGCGGCGCAGGCGCAGCGGCGCTGCGCACGGCTCGCGCAAATTCCGCAGCTGAAGGTGCTGCAGGATGCGGGCGATGCGCGCGGCACTTGGCCATTCCTGCTGCTGCTGATGCCCTCGCAGATTTTGCGCGACACGGCATTGGCCGAATTGTGGGCCACGAATCTCGGCGTGAGTCGGCTGTTCATCCACGCGTTGCCGGATTACGACTATCTCACGGCGATCGTGCCGAAGGCCGACGTGCCCAGAGCGCGCGATTTCGCTGCGCGCATGCTGACGATCTCGAACAGCACTTGGCTGGACGACGCGAGATTCGAGACCGTTTGTCGTGTCCTCGAGCGGGTTGTTTCGTGACTCCGCTGACTTAGGCCGTCGTTCAGCGCTCGTCATCTGTCGCGCGGGCGTGTTCTTAGCTCGTCATTCC
>DAIMZS010000058.1:9560-13603 GCA_036733825.1 Rudaea sp. | reverse complement strand
GGAATGACGAGCACAGCGGTCAGTTGACCGCATCCTTCCCCATCGCCCCATGCGGCAGCACCTGCGCCGCGAGCTTCGTGTCGGACCGCAGCAGGCCCACTTCGTCGGCGACGATATGCGCGGCTTCGTTGAGGACGACGTCCTTGAGCGCCTTGCGACGCTTCTCCTCATCGAGGTCCGACTTGAGGCTGCGCTCGTCGGCCTGCAGGCCGTCGTCCTGGTTCGGATTATCGACCGAGCTGCGCTTGGCCGGCGCGGGCTTGGCGTTCGCCTGCGTGGCGCCCTTGTCGTCCGCCTTCGCCGAATCCGTGGAGGAAGCGTCGGCGAACTGATCCGGATGGCGCTCGCGCCGCTTCGCTTCTTGCTCGTCACGCTCCTTGCGGCGCACGGTTTCGTTGAGCGAGATCGTCTTCTCGTCGCGCAGCTTGCGCACGTCGGTGATGTCGGCCTGCAGCGCCTGCCATTCCTTGTCGGAGGCGGTGCGCTGGTCGTGCCGCGTCACGAGCAGCGGCGCGAGCGATTTGAGATCGCCGGTCGGCGTGTAATCGGCCGCCGCAATCGAGGTCCACGGCAGCGCGTTGTCGTACGACTGCTCGCCGTTTTGCGCGAAGTCGCCGGTGACCGGGAACTGGATGTCCGGCGTCACGCCGCGCAGCTGGGTCGAGCCGCCGTTGATGCGGAAGAACTGGGCGATCGTCATCTTGAGCTCGCCGTAAGTCGGCTTCTCGTTGCCGTGCATCTGGTCGAGATCGAGCAGGTTCTGCACCGTGCCCTTGCCGAAGGTCGGCTCGCCGAGGATGAGGCCGCGGCCGTAGTCTTGAATCGCGGCGGCGAAGATTTCCGACGCGGAGGCCGAGTTGCGGTTGACGAGCACCGCGAGCGGGCCGCTCCAGGTCATGCCGCCGTTGCGGTCTTCTTCTTCATCGATGCGGCCGTTCGCGCTGCGCACCTGCACGACCGGGCCCTTGTCGATGAACAGACCGGTGAGGTCGGTCGCTTCGTTGAGCGAGCCGCCGCCGTTGTTGCGCAGGTCGATGAGCACGCCTTCGACATTCTGCTTCTTCAGATCGGTCAGCAGCTTGGCGACGTCGCGCGTCGCGCTCTTGTAATTTTCGTCGCCGCGGCGGCGCGCCTCGAAATCCTGGTAGAAGGTCGGCAAGGTAATGACGCCGATCTTGTGGGTGACATCGCCGTCCTTGGTTTCGATGATCGAACTCTTCGCCGCCTGCTCCTCGACCGCGACCTTCTTGCGCACGAGCGCGATCGTGACGTGCTTGCCGTCGGGGCCCGCGTCGGCGGGCAGAATTTCCAGGCGCACGACCGTGTCCTTCGCGCCGCGAATTTTTTCGACCACGTCGTCGAGACGCCAGCCGATCACGTCGGTCATCGGCCCGTGCTCGCCCTGGGCGACGCCGACGATGCGGTCGCCGACTTTCACTTTGCCCGACAGCGAAGCGGGGCCGCCCGGCACGATTTCGCGGATCGCGGTGTAGTCGTCCTCGCGCTGCAGCACCGCGCCGATGCCCTCGAGCGAGAGCTTCATCGCGATTTCGAAATTCTCCGCCTGGCGCGGGCCGAGGTAGTTCGTATGCGGCTCGATCGCCATCGCGTAAGCGTTGACGAAGACCTGGAACGCGTCTTCGCTCGTGAGCTGGCGCATGCGGTCGACGTAGTTCGCGTAGCGCTTGTCGAGCGTCTCGCGGATCTTCGCGTCGTCCTTGCCGGCGAGCTTGAGGCGCAGCCAGTCGTTCTTCACGCGCTTGCGCCAGAGATCGTTCGCTTCGGCGTCGTCCTTCGGCCACGGCGCCTTCTCGCGCTGATACTGATAGCTTTCGTCCTTGGTGAAATCGAAACCTTTCTTCAGTTCCCCGCGCGCGTACGCGGTGCGCTCGCCGACGCGCTGAACATAGAGATTGAAGATGGCGAACGGGACCGACAGATCCTTGTTGCGGATCGCATCGCCGAGCTTGTCGCGCGCCGGGGTGAAGCGGTCGATGTCGGCCTGGGTGAAAAACAGGCGGTCGGCGTCGAGCGAATCAAGGTAGCGATCGAACACCTGCTGCGACATCTTCGTGTCGAACGCTTCGGGCTTGTAGTGCATGCGCGTGAGGATGCGCGTCGCCATCACCGCCGCGTCGGCCTGGTCGGCCGTCGGCTTGAGCGTGATCGCCGTCGACGCATCGCCGCCGGGTTTGGCGAACGCCAGCGTCGCAACAAGCGCCGCCGCGAGCAGGGTCGGCGCAATCCACAAACGCTTGTTGTTAGCAACCACCATCTCTCTTCTCCGGTACTGTTGCGCTCGTCCCTGATCGCGAAGATCACGAAGCAGGCATCCATGCCTGCACTTTTCAATAAAAACCTAGGCCATTTCCTGCACGAATCCCGCCGCATGCGCCATCTGGTCGGCGTGATACGAGGACCGCACCAGCGGTCCCGACGCGACGTGCTCGAAACCGAGCTTGTGCCCATAGTGGGCGAGGGCGTCGAATTCGGCCGGCGTCCAGTAGCGCAGAACGGGATGATGGTGCGGCGTCGGCTGCAGATACTGGCCAATCGTCACCATATCGACATCGTGCGCGCGCAGATCGTTCAATGCACCGTGCACCTGCGCTTCAGTTTCGCCGAGACCGAGCATGATGCCCGACTTGGTCGGCACG
Organism: Rudaea sp.; assembly: GCA_036733825.1. GTDB lineage: Bacteria > Pseudomonadota > Gammaproteobacteria > Xanthomonadales > Rhodanobacteraceae > Rudaea. Next base: position 10,946 of record DAIMZS010000058.1, on the reverse strand, counting down.
TCCCGATGCTGCGCCTTGAAGCGTTGCAATAGAGTTAACGACCAGTCGTAGTCGGCGCCGGGACGCACGTTCGGATACAGCTCGCGCACCGTTTCGAGGTTATGGTTGAACACGTCGGGCGGCGCGTCGGCGAATACTTCGAGCGCGCGCTCCATGCGGCCCTTGCCGCGGAAATCCGGCGTGAGGATTTCGAGCTTGATCGTCGGATTGAGCACGCGGATCTCGCGGATGCAGTCGGCGAAATGACCGGCGCCGCCGTCGCGCAGATCATCGCGATCGACCGAGGTGACGACGACGTAGCGCAAACCCATGTCGCGGATCGTCTCGGCGAGATGGCGCGGCTCCTCGGCGTCCGGGGGCTTCGGCCGGCCGTGGGCGACGTCGCAGAACGAGCAGCGGCGCGTACACACTTCGCCGAGAATCATGAACGTCGCCGTGCCCTTGCCGAAGCATTCGTGGATGTTCGGACAGGAGGCTTCCTCGCACACGGTGACGAGACGGTTCGCGCGCAGCTTGGATTTGAGCTTGGCCACCGCGTTGCCGGGCGGAATGCGCACGCGAATCCAATCGGGCTTGCGCAGCATCGGCGCGCCCGCGTCGAAGCCGGCGCGGTTGCGCGCGATCTTGTTTTCGCCGAGCAGCTTTTCGCCGGTACGGATCGGCGCCGACGCGGCGGCAGCCGCCTCGTTCAGCAGAGCGATGGGAATGGTCTTGTCCAGGGAATTCATGCGTGCACGCTAACATTCGCCAAGGGTTCCGCGCCAGCGCCGATGGTCACGGGCGGCGGCGCGGTTTGTACGGTCAGGCCCAATTGTTGCGCCAATTGCGCGGTCAGTTCGGCCTCGACGTCGGCCAGCCGCGACGGCCCGCCGAGGTCCATCAGCTGGGTCACGGCCAGGCCCTCGTAGCCGCAGGGATTGATGCGGTGGAACGGGGAGAGATCCATGTTCACGTTGAACGCGAGGCCGTGGAAGGTGCAGCCGCGGCGCACGCGCAGGCCGAGCGCGGCGATCTTGGCGCCGCCGACGTAAACGCCCGGCGCGCCCTCCTTGCGCACGGCCTCGACGTTCCAGGTGGCCAGTGTGTCGATGATCGCCTGTTCGATGCGGCAGACCAGCTCGCGGATGCCGAGCTTGAGCCGGCGCAGGTCGATCAGCGGATAGGCGACGATCTGGCCCGGACCGTGGTAGGTCACCTGCCCGCCGCGGTCGACCGGCACGACCGGGATATCGCCCGGCATCAGCACGTGCTCCCACTTGCCGGCTTGGCCGAGGGTAAACACCGGGGGATGCTCGACGACCCAAAGCTCGTCCGCGGTGTCCGCGTCGCGCGCGTCGGTGAACGCCTGCATCGCGCGCCAGACGGGCTCGTAGGGCGACAGGCCGG
>DAIMZS010000058.1:6310-9460 GCA_036733825.1 Rudaea sp. | reverse complement strand
CGGAAGCCGTAGTTGAGCACGGTCTGGTTCGCGTCGGCGCGCTCCTTCTCGCTGCCCGTGCCCATGACGACCGCGATCAGGCGCTGGTCGCCGCGCTTGGCCGAGGTGGCGAGGCAGAAACCGGCTTCTTTGGTATGGCCGGTCTTGATGCCATCGACCGTCGAATCGCGCCACAGCAGCGAATTGCGGTTGTGCTGGGTGATGCCGTTCCACTCGAATTCCTTGATCGAGTAGATTTTGTATTCCTCGGGATAATTGTGGATCAGCGCGCGCGACAGCAGCGCGATGTCGTGCGCGGTCGTGTACTCGTCCGGCGAGGGCAGGCCGGTCGGATTGACGTAATGCGTGCCGGTCATGCCGAGCTGCTGCGCGTACTGGTTCATGAGCGCGGCGAAGGTCTGCTCGGAACCGGCGACGTGTTCGGCCAGCGCGATCGCCGCGTCGTTGCCCGACTGGATGATCATGCCGTACATCAAATCCTTGAGCGCCACTTTGGAGTTGAGCTTGAGGAAGCTGGTCGAACCGTCCGTGCTCGCCCCACCGCCGCGCCAGGCGTTTTCGCTGATGTAGACCTCGTCCTCCATCTTGATCTTGCCCGCGGCGAGCTGGGCCGCGACGACATAGGAAGTCATCACTTTGGTGATCGAAGCCGGCTCGACGCGCGCGTCGACATTGTCGCCGGCGAGCACCTGGCCGCTGGTGTAGTCCATCAGCACCCAGCTCTTCGCGTTGAGCTGCGGCTGCGGCGGCACGGGCACGTTGAGCGCGTTCGCGCCGGGCATCGGCGTGGCCGGCTGCACCGGCAGGTTCTGCGCGGCGGCGTCCTCGGATTTCTGCTCGGCTTGCTTGTCTTCCTGCGCCTTCTGCTGCGCCTGCTGCTGCCGATGTTTGGTGCGCGCCTCGCCCGGTGCGGCGACGATCAGCGCCGCGGAAACGCAAATACACAGTGCCGCTTTTTGGAGCAATTGCAGATTCTTCATTTCTCGAAATATTCCATTCAGGCGGATCTTCCGCGCCATGGCGGGAGCCGAAACGCCGATAAACCGGCTTTGAAGCAGGGAATTTTACACGTCAAGGCGGAATGCGACGACCTTCACACCGAAAAACCCATTTTCAATCATCGACGGCCACGCGCGGCTCGCCGAGGCCGAGCGCCCGCACCTTCGGCGTCAGCGCGTCGGCCTCGTCCACGTCGCGCAGCGGCCCGATGCGCACGCGCCGCACCGGTCGGCCGTTCGAGGTGCCTTCGACCACACCCACCACACCGAGTTGGGCGTTGCGCAACGTCGCCGCGGCACGCTCGGCGTTGACCTGGTCCGCATACGCGCCGACTTGCAGGTATAGCGCAGGCTTGTGGATTTTTTCGGGCGCGGGAGCGGCGGACGCCACGCGTGTTTCACTGCTGCGCGGCGGCGCGGCCGGCGCAACGGGGCGCGGAACGGCCGCCGGCGCACGCGCCACCGGATCGCGATCCGGATGCTCCGGATCGATCGCGCGCACTTCGACCAAACCCGTGCCCTTCTGCCAGATACCGAGCTTGATCGCGGCGACGTAGGACAGATCGATGACGCGATTCTCGGCAAACGGCCCGCGGTCGTTGATGCGCACGATCACGCTCGCGCCGTTGTCGAGGTTGGTCACGCGCGCATAGCTCGGCAGCGGCAGTGTCTTGTGCGCCGCGCTGTACGCGTACATGTCGTATTTCTCGAAGTTCGAGGTGGTGTAGCCGTGGAACTTGTTGCCGTACCACGAGGCGATGCCGCGCTCGACGTAGCCCGACGCGTTCGGCAGCACGCTGTAGGTTTTGCCGAGCACTTCATACGGCGACTTGTTGCCGTAAACCGAACGCGGCTCGGCCTTCGGTACCGGTTCGGGAATCTTGCTGACGTCGGGCAGCGCGCCGCCGGGGCCGGAGTCGTCGGACTGCGCGTAGCGGCTCGACTGCGGACGCGAGGTGTCGTCCTGGCGCGAGGGCGTCGACGACGTGCGCTTCACCGCATGATGGCCGCCGCAGGCGCCGAGCAGCAGGAGCGCGGCTACCGCGGCCGCGCGCAGCAGTCCGTCGGCCGTGCCTGAGTTCATTTCGCCGCGGATTTGTCGCCGACCTGGGCGGCGATCTCTTCACTGAGCTGATACACGGCCAGGCTGTACAGCGGGCTGCGGTTGTAGCGGGAAATCGCGTAGAAATTCTGAAACGCGATCCAGACCTCGGGGCCGTCCTCGCCTTCGAGCTTCACCAGCGTCGCCAAGGTGTCAGTGCCTACATCGACCTTCGTCGCCGGCACGTAACCCCATTCGGCGAGCTGCTGCAGCGAATACACCGGCTTGAGATTCTCCGGCGTCACCGCGCGCGCGTTCGCGCTGACCTTCGCGCGCACCGCAACCGGCCCGCCGCTCTGCCAGCCGTTGCCGACGAAATAGTTGGCAATGCTGGCGACGATGTCGGGCAGCGAGTTCCACAGATCGATCTTGCCGTCCCCATCCTCGTCGCGGGCAAATTTCGCGATCGACGACGGCATGAACTGGCCCCAGCCCATGGCTCCCGCGTACGAGCCCATCAGGCTTTCGATCGGATACGGGAAATTTGCGCCGTGAAGCAGAAACAACTGACGCAGCTCGCCGCGAAAAAAATCCGCGCGCGGCGGATAGTAGAAACCCAGCGTGGTCAGCGCATCGAGCACGTGGTAGCGCGTCGGCGTGCGGCCGTAGTTCGTCTCCACGCCGATAATTGCAATAAGAATCGGCGCAGGCACGCCGAATTCGCGCGACACGCGGTCGAACAACGCGGCGTTCGCGCGATAGAACGCCACGCCGCCGTCGATGCGCGCCTGGGTGAGGAAGATCGGCCGGTATTCGCGCCAGGTCTTCGACTCGGCCGGCCGCGAAATCGCATCGATGATCGACTGCTGGTAGCGCGCCTTGGCCAGCGTCGCGAGCACGTCGGCGGCGGACACGTCGGTGTCGCGCGCGAGCTCCTCGGCGAATTTCTTCTGCGCCGCCGCCACCTGCGCCGGCGTGGGCGGATCGTAGGCGCGCGCCTGCGCGGCGGACAAGGCAAGCGCGAGGCACACGCACCGGCAAAAAACGCGGAAAGTCATCAGATAGCGCAGGAACGGCGGGAAGGACTGCGGCGAGGTTAGCATGCCGCGC
>DAIMZS010000058.1:0-6210 GCA_036733825.1 Rudaea sp. | reverse complement strand
CGCTGCCGCAGCCACTTCGTCGCGATCCATTTTTCGCCGCCCTTCACCGGCGCGCCGGCGTGCAGCGTCTTGGTCGACGGATGCGGCTGCGGATAGCTGAAGAACACCGCGTTGCCGCGCTGCGGCAGCACCGACAGGCCGATGTCGGGGAACGTCGTCGCGCCGCCGAGCTCGGGCGTGTTCAGGTACATGATCAGGCTCGCCACGCGCTGGCCGCCGCGGCGCGTCAGTGCCGGCGTGCCTGGGTCGGCGGGATCGAAGTAGTCGTAGTGCGGTTCGTATTCGGCGCCGGGTTGGTAGTTCAGCACCTGCAGGCCCTCGCCGTTTTCCGCCGGCCAGTTGAGCAGCTTGGCGATGCGTTCTTCGATGCGCAGGTGCAGTTCGCTCTCGCCGCGCTGGAAGAACATGCCGCGGCTCGTGCGCGCGGCGTCGACCTGGTACTCGCCGGTCTGCCGGTTGACCGTTTCCGAACGCGCCATGCGCGGCTGCGCGGCGGCGATCAGCGCTTCGCACTCCTCGGCGCTGAGCAGATCGCCGAACACGACCACGCGCGGCGATCTCATTTCGACCAGCACCTTTACGTGACGATCGCCGGCATCGAGCGACAGCGGCATCTTGGCGACGTCGGGTTCGGGCACGCCTTCGGCGGGCTGATCGTTGGACGCGAGCGCAACGCGCGCGCGCGGATTTTCGGCGAGGACGACGGCGAGCGCATCGCCCGCCGCGCGGCGCTGCCAGCCGGCGGCCATCAATTCCGAAATCACCTGATCGCTGCCCGCGCCCGACAGGGTGCGGTTGAGGATCCACTGCTTGGCTTCGGCGGTGACGGTGGTTTTGCTCATGCCTCTAGCGTATGTTTCCGCGCGCCGCGATTCAATGCGGCGAGCGTCGGTAGTTGTGGATGGCCATCAGCATGCCGAATCCGGCAAGAAGCGCGACGACCGACGTGCCGCCGTAGCTGATCAGCGGCATCGGCACGCCGACCACGGGCAGGATGCCGGACACCATGCCGCCGTTGACCATCACGTAAACGAAGAACGACATGCTGATCGAGCCGGCGAGCAGGCGCGAATACGTGTCGCGCGCATTCGCCGCGATCATCAGGCCGCGGCCGACGATGAAGATGTAGAGCAGGATCACCGCGGTCACGCCGATCAGGCCCCACTCCTCGGAAAACACCGCGAAAGCGAAGTCGGTCGTGTGTTCCGGCAGGAATTCCAGCGCCGACTGCGTGCCTTGATGCCAGCCCTTGCCCCAAATGCCGCCGGAGCCAACGGCGATCTCGCTCTGCATGATGTGCCAGCCGTCGCCGAGGCGGTCGGCGGCGGGATCGAGAAACGTGAACAGGCGTTTCTTCTGGTAGTCGTGCATGAAATGCCAGGCTACCGGCGCCGCCGCCGCCGCCGCGGCGAGGACGAGGCCGATGCGCCACCACGCCATGCCGGCGAGGAAGATCACGAACATGCCGCTGGCGACGACGAGCAGCGCGGTGCCGAGATCGGGCTGCTTGGCGATCAATGCCGCCGGAATGGCGATCAGCGCGCCGACGATCGCGAGCGAGGAAAACTTCGGCGGCAGCTCGCGCTGGCTCAACACCCAGGCCGCCATCATCGGCATCGTCAGCTTCGACAATTCGGACGGCTGGAAACGAAACACCTTCAAGTCGAGCCAGCGGTGCGCACCGCGGCCTTCGCCGAGCACGGCGACGACGAGCAACAGAAACACGCTGCCCGCATACAGCCACGGCGTCCACTTGCGCAGCGACTGCGGCGAGACGCGCGAGAGCAGCACCATGAGAATCGCGCCCAGCACGAAACGCGCGCCCTGATTGAGCGCCACGTTCGTCTCCGGACCGCCCGCGCTGTACAGATTGGCGAGGCCGACGCAGGCGAGCAGCACCAGCGCGCAGGTGAGCGGCCAGTCCAGCGCCGGCATATGCAGCCAGCGGCGCGCCCACAGGCGCAGACGCAGGCCGAGATGGTCGAAGGCGAACATCATCGCGCCATCTCCGCCACGCGCGGCGCGGGCGCGTCGTCGTCGTACTTGAGCCAGGCATCGAGCACCTTGCGCGCTATCGGCGCGGCGTCGGAGGCGCCGCTCTTGCCCGCCTCGAGCGCGACGACGACGGCGATGCGCGGATCCTCCGCCGGCGTGAAGCACTCGAACAGGGCCTGGTGGCGGTCGGCGGACGAGGTCGCGATATACGTCCAGGTTTCGTCGAAGCGCGAAAAACGTTCGGCGGTGCCGGTCTTGCCGGCGATCGCGTAAGGAAAATCCTTGCCGAGGCCGCTCACCGTGCTCGGCGGCGGCCCGTTGACGGCCAGCCACATGCCCTCTTCGATCGCTTTCCAGGTACCCGGGTGGGAACCCACAGTCGGCTCCGGCAGCGGCGGCGGCGCCGTTTCCACGGGCGCGCCGATGCCGGTCTGGGTCGCACGCAGCACGTGCGGCGGCCGGTTCGCGCCTTTCGCCGCGACGATCGACAACGCATGCGCGAGCTGGATCGGCGTGACCACCCAAAAACCCTGGCCAAAGCCGGCGTTGACGGTGTAGCCGGCATACCAGGCCTCGTTGCGCGTCGCGCGCAGCCATTCGGCGGACGGCAGCACGCCGACGCCTTCGCCGGCGATGTCGATGCCGGTCTTCGCGCCGAAACCGAACTTGGCGAGAAATCCGCTCAAGCGGTCGATGCCCATCTCATAGGCGAGCGAATAGAAATACGTGTTGACCGACCACGCGATCGCCAGCTTCAGATCGACGCGGCCGGCGGCGAAATCGTCGCGATAACCGCGCGCCTGCCCCGGGATGTGATATTCCCCGGTCGAGACGACCGTGTCCGACGGCGTGCGCACGCCCAGTTCCAAGCCCGCGGCGGCGACGTAGGGCTTAATCGTCGAGCCCGGAATGAAGCCGCCCGCGATCGCGCGGTTGAGCAGCGGCTTGCGCGGGTCCTGGGTCAAGGTTGCGTAGTCGGTTTTGCCGATGCCGTTGACGAACAGGTTGCCGTCGAAACCCGGCTCGCTGACCATCGCGACCACTTCGCCGTTGCGCGGATCGATCGCGACCACGGCGCCGAGGCGCGGACCGAGCGCCTCCTCGGCCGCGCGCTGCAGGCGCGCATCGATCGACAAATACAGATTCTTGCCTGGCACCGGTGCGATGTGGTCGAGCGTACGTACCACGCGGCCGTCGACATTGACCTCGACCGTCTCGCTGCCCGGCGTGCCGTGCAGTTCGTCCTCGTACCAGCGCTCGACCCCGGTCTTGCCGATATGCGTGGTGCCGGCGTATTCGTTCGGATCGAGGCGTTCGAGTTCCTTCAGGTCGATGCGGCCGACGTAGCCGACCGTGTGCGCGAACAGCGTGCCGAACGGATACGAACGGGTCAGGTACGGCACGACTTCCACGCCGGGAAAGCGCCAGCGGCTGACCGAGAAGCGCGCAATCTCGTCTTCGGTGAGCTTGAGCCGCAGCGGCACGCTTTCGAACGCCTTTTTCTTCGCGCGCGCGTTCTTGAAGCGCTCGATATCGTCGTCGCTGATCGCGATGACGTCGCCGAGTTCGGCCAGGATCTTGGCCAGGTGCTTGGGTCCGCCCTGCACCGCTTCGGGCACGACCTCCAGACGGAACGCGGCGACGTTGTCGGCGAGCAGCACGCCGTTGCGGTCGTAGATCAGGCCGCGGCTCGGGGCGACGCTGCGCACCGAAATGCGCTGCTTGTCCGAGGTCTGCATGAATTCGTCGCTGCGGTACATCTGCAGGAACACGTAGCGCGAGACGAGCGCGGAGAGGCACAGCACGATGATGAGAAAGCCCGCGATCGCGCGCGCGCGGAAGGTTTCCGCGTCCGCGCGGGCGTTCCGGATCTGCGTGCGCGGGCCGGGCAGATTCATCTCAGGTTTCGCTCGCGCGCAGGCGCGCGCGCAGGTCGTCGAACAGCAGGAACAGCCACGGCCAGGCGAGCATGCCGGCCACCGGCGCGAACCAGAAATCGAGATCGGGCGGCGGATCGCCGGCGACCGCGTGCACCATCAAATACACGACGCGGTCGTTGAGCAGCAGCGCGAACACCGCCAGCGTCTGCTGCCATATCGGGAAGAAACGCAGGCGCGAGCGGAAGCGCAGCACGATGAAACAAAGTATACAAAGCCGCAGCGCCTGTTCGCCGAGCACCTCGCCGCCGAGCAGGTCGGCGATAAGGCCGAGCGTGAAGCACAGGCCGAGCGGCACGCGTTCCGGCAGCTCGATCATCCAGTAGATCAGCACGAGGGCGAGCCAGTACGGCTTGAACGGCAGCAGCAGCGCCGGCAGGGGCATGAGCTGGAGCAGGAAGCACGCGGCGATGCTGCCCCAGAACAGCCAGTTGAGGCCCCGGAGCCGCATCATTGCGGCTCCGGCAAAAATACGTTGTCGCGCGCAGCGCGACGATCACTCCCCCTCCCCTGCGCAAGCGGGGGAGGGTAAGGGGTGGGGGCTGCTTTGCGAAGACCTTGCATCATGGCTGCATTTTCTCCGGCTCCGAGTCGGACTGAGTCGAGGCCGACGGCGGCACGGGCACTGGCTCGTCGCTGCTCTTGAGGGACGCCGGCGGCCCGATCTCCTCCGCCGGCGCGGGCGGTCCGACCGGATTGGCGAGTTCATGCAGCACGAGCACCTCCGCGCTGCGGTCGAGTGCGGCGTCGGGCGTCGCCTTCGCCGCGGCGAACATGCCGGAGGGATCGCTGCCGACCGAACGGATCACGCCGACCGGGAAATCCGCAGGGAAACGCCCACCCAGGCCGGAGGTGACGAGCTTGTCGCCCGGCTTCACGTCGGCGCTGGTCGGAATGTTCGGCAGTTCGAGCGTGTCGAGCGCGCCGTTGCCGCGCGCGATCGTGCGCAGGCCGGTGCGTTCGATGCGCACCGGCACGGCGTGCGACTTGTCCGAGATCAGCAGCACCGTGCAGCTGTGCGGACGCACTTCGACGATCTGGCCGACGAGGCCGCGCGCGTCGATCACCGGCTGGCCGACTTTGACCGCGTTGTCGCTGCCGAGGTCGAGCATGATCGTGTGCCGCTTGTACGGGCCGAAGTCGACATCGATCACCTTCGCGAGCTGCACGGACAAACCGAGGCTCTTCTGCACCGCGAGCAGTTCCTGCAGGCGTTGGTTCTGTTCCTGCACGGCTTCGACACGGCGCAATCGCGTCTGCGCGAGCAGCAGCTGACGGCTGAGTTCGGCGTTCTGTTCACTGAGCACGCGCCGATCGGCGAGCGCCACGCGCGCATCGCGTGCGACTTCCGACGGCAACGCGGCCAGGCGGTACACCGGCTCGGTGACGAGGCTCGCGTTCGCGCGCAGATGCTCCAGCCAATCGCCGCGGCGGTCGGCGATCATCAATGCGACGGCGATGACCAGATAGACCACCAGGCGCAGCGTGCTCGATGCGCCTTCGCCGAACAGGGGAGCGGTGGTGTTGGCGGGGATAGCCACGACTAAGACAGCGGGAATGCTACGGAATACGCGTAGGGGCGCGATTCATCGCGCCCGCAATTTTTCCACACCGACCCGGGCGCGACGCTCGGATTTCTTTCGCGCGAGGCGCGCGAAAGTCCCGCCCCTACGAATCCTTGTCAGTATTCCTGTCATTCCGAGGCGAAGAAATCGCTGCCGTGCTGATCGACGAGCTCGAGCGCGCGGCCGCCGCCGCGCGCGACGCAGGTCAGCGGATCGTCGGCGACGTGCACGTGCAGGCCGGTTTCTTCCGAGATGAGGCGGTCGAGATCCTTGAGCAGCGCGCCGCCGCCGGTCAGCACGATGCCGCGTTCGGCGACGTCGGAACACAGTTCAGGCGGCGTCTGTTCGAGCGCGGTGCGCACCGCGGCGACGATGCCGGTCAGCGGTTCGTGCAGCGCTTCGAGCACCTCGTTGGAGCTGATCCGGATCATGCGCGGCACGCCTTCGGCGAGATTGCGGCCGGAGACTTCGATCTCCTTCGCGTCGTCCTGCTTGAACGCGCAGCCGATCTCGACCTTGATGCGCTCGGCAGTCGATTCGCCGATCAGCGTGCCGTGGTTGCGCCGCACGTAATTGATGATCGACTCGTCGAAGCGGTCGCCGCCGATGCGCACCGACTGCGAGTAGACGATGCCGTTCAGCGAAATCACCGCGACCTCGGAGGTGCCGCCGCCGATGTCGAGCACCATCGAGCCGCGCGCCTCGTGCACCGG
>DAIMZS010000057.1:11589-13733 GCA_036733825.1 Rudaea sp. | reverse complement strand
TCTTGTACCAGGTCTCGTACATGCGCCGGCCGTAGATGCCGTGCAGCACGAGGCCTTTGAAGATGACCTTGTCCCAGTTGATGCCCGCGCCGTTCGGCATGATGCCGAGCATGGCGATCTTGCCGCCGTGGTACATGCAGTCGAGCATGTCGCCGAACGCCTTCGGGTTGCCGGACATCTCCATGCCGACGTCGAAGCCTTCCATGTGCAGGTCGGCCATCACGTCCTTGAGCGACTGCTTGGAGACGTTGACCACGCGCGTCGCGCCCATGTCGGCGGCGAGCTTCAAGCGGTAATCGTTGACATCGGTGACGACGACGTTGCGCGCGCCGATGTGCTTGGCGATGCCCGCGGCGATGATGCCGATCGGGCCGGCGCCGGTGATGAGCACGTCTTCGCCAATGAGGTCGAATTCGAGCGCGCAGTGCGCGGCGTTGCCGTAGGGGTCGAAGAACGCGGCGAGCTCGGAGGGAATCTGGTCCGGCACCGGCCACAGGTTCGACGACGGCATCGAGATGTATTCGGCGAACGCGCCGTTGCGGTTCACGCCGATGCCGGTCGTATGCGGACACAGATGCTGCTTGCCCGCGCGGCAATTGCGGCACACGCCGCAGACGATGTGGCCTTCGGCCGAGACGCGCTGGCCGACCGTGTAGCCGCGCACGCCCGGTCCCATGTCGACGATGCGGCCGACGAACTCGTGGCCGATGACCAAGCCCGGCTTGATCGTGCGCTGCGACCACTCGTCCCACTTGTAAATGTGCAGGTCGGTGCCGCAGATCGCGGTTTTCTCGAGCTTGATCAGGACGTCATTCGGTCCGATTTCGGGCATCGGCACCTGTTCCATCCAGATGCCTTTGCCCGCCTCGCGCTTGACCAGCGCCTTCATCATTGCTTGCGACATGGAGCACCCATTGGGTTTCGGATGCAATAGTATAGCCGCCGCCCATCCGGCCGAGTTCCGGGTGCGGCCGGCAGGGGAAATCGACGATGAAATCGTGCGGGCGCTTCGGCGCTTCGCCGCCAATCGGGCGCTTTCGACCTGGATTCTCATCGACGATCGGCCGGAAGCTATGCATTGGGTATCGCGGCAATGGCAGGGAATTTCGCTCGCGGTCATCGCGGTCGCGACGGCGGCCGTCTATTGGCCCGCGTTGCGCAGCGGCTTCGTTCTGGATGATTTCTTTCTGTACGCGATTGCGCTCAATACCGGCAATCCGCTGTCGCTCTTCGTGCATAGCCATTTCCCCGGAAGCTATTTCTATCGCCCGCTGGGAATGGCGTTCTGGTGGCTGAGCGAGGAACTGTTCGGCCATGCTCCCCGGCCGCACTATGCGGTGAATTTGGCCCTGCATATCGGCGTCGCCTGGGCGCTTTGGCGCGTGCTGATCCTCTGGACACAGGCGCGCCTGCCGGCGCTGCTTTGCGCGCTCGCGTTTGCGCTGCACCCGATTGCGATCGGCACCTCGCTGTGGCTCGCGGACCGATTCGATTTGCTTGCCGCCCTCTTCACTCTGCTCGCCGTCGCCGCCGCTTGGAACTATGCGGACAGCGGCCGGCGCGGTGCCTTGATCGCCGCGTTCGCGTTGGCCACGCTGGCGGCGCTGGCCAAAGAGATCGGGTTTTCCGCATTCGTGCCGATCGCGCTGATCTGGGCTTGGCCACTGGCCGCGCCCGCCGCCTCGTTCTGGACGCGCGAACGCCGCGCAGCGGGCTGCCTGGCGGTGCTGGCGTTGCTGCTGCTGGTTTGGCGGCGCTGGCTGATCGGCGACATGGGCACGCAGGCCGTGCTCGGCGACACGCCGCTCTGGCGGGAACTCCTCGAAGGTTTCTACAAATGGAGCGTCGGCATCGCCGTCTACGTCTCCGGGATCGCACGGGAAGGACACCTCGCTCGTGTCGTCGAGTCGGTGTGCGGATCGCTGCTCGTTGGATTCTTTGCCACCGGATTGATGCGCGAGCGGGTGCGCCGGAGCGAATGGATCGCCTTGTGTGCCGCAGCGGGTTTCGTCGTCGCCACAATCCTGCTGCAGGCGCCGGTCCTGCGCGCGATGCCGTCGACGCTCGGCGTGGCGTCGAGCGCGCAAACGGTGGCGACGTGGGCGCGCCTGCTGTATCTGTCGCTGGCGGGAATCCTGCTGTTC
>DAIMZS010000057.1:6880-11489 GCA_036733825.1 Rudaea sp. | reverse complement strand
AAGGCGCTCAGCGCGTCGGACGAGTTCGTGTTTTCGATGCAAATCGATGCGGCGATCAAAACGCTCGCCTCGCCCGCGCAGGCTTACCTGCAGACCTGCCGTTTCCAGACCAACCGCACGCCGTGGTTCTACGTCGCCCGACGCGGTGCGCTGACCTTCGACAACGTCGCGCCGATGCAGCCGGTCTACCTCGAAGGAAAACTCGCGCCGTGGCTCGAATACGGCGACGCCGAAATCGCCTATCTCAACCTTCAGGACTACATCGATCCCAAATCGATGACCTCGGCGCATTTCCTCCGGTATGCGAACGGCGATTTCGTAGACGTGACCGCGGACGTGCTCGCCGGCCGGATCGAGGTAAAATTCCGCTGCGGCCGGCGCGCTTCGCAATGTGTACTGCCCGAAGGGACCTTGCTGGCGAAGTAGGCGTTGTGGGTTCGATGTCCCGGCTGCGAATCCTTTTCCACTTCGCTTGAACCGTGTGAGCATCGATCCGCGCCCGCTTGCGATTTTTCTGATGGGCCCGACCGCGTCGGGCAAGACGGCGCTCGCGCTGGAACTGGCCGATCGATTCGCGGCCGAGCTGATCAGTGTCGATTCGGCACTGGTCTATCGCGGCATGGATATCGGCACGGCGAAGCCGGACGCGGCGACGCTGGCGCGCCATCCGCACCGGCTGATCGATATCCGTGATCCGAAGGAGGCGTACTCCGCGGCCGAGTTCCGCGCCGATGCGCTGGGCGAAATGGCCTCGATCGCGGCGGCGGGCAAAACACCGCTGCTGGTCGGCGGCACGGGGCTGTATTTCCGCGCGCTGCAGCACGGCCTGTCCGACCTGCCCGAGGCGGACGTCGAATTGCGCGAACGCCTGAGCGGGGAAGCGCAAGAACACGGCTGGCCCGCGTTGCATGCGCGCCTGGCCGAACTCGATCCGGCGGCGGCACAGCGCATCCGGCCCGGCGATGCGCAGCGCATCCAGCGCGCGCTCGAAGTCATCGCGCTGACCGGCCAGCCGCTGTCGCGGCAGCAGGGAGGCCGGCGCGAGCGTTTTCCCTACCGCGTGCTCAAGCTGGCGCTGATGCCGGAGAACCGCTCCGCGCTGCATGCGCGCATTGCCGCGCGCCTCGACGCGATGTTCGCGCAAGGTTTCCTCGACGAGGTGCGGGCGCTGCGCGCGCGCGGCGATCTCCATCCCGACCTGGCCTCGATGCGCGCCGTCGGCTATCGCCAGATCTGGCAGCATCTCGACGGCGAATTCGATCTCGCCGAGGGCCGGGAACGGGCGATCCACGCCACCCGCCAGCTCGCCAAACGCCAGATCACCTGGTTCCGCGCCGATCGCGACGCGCTGGCGATCGATCCGTTCGATCCCGGCCATGGCGCCCGGGCGGCGCGCGCCGTGGCGGATTTCCTGACGCTATGAGCGCCTCACGCCGCGAGAAATGCGCGGCAAGTCCTACCCGAATTTGTTAAAAAAGGGTACAATTACGCATCTTGAGCCGAGGCGTCGCGACCATATTTCTTGGGGGCGCCCATTTAGTCGGCTCGCACAAGTTGGTAAGAAGGCAAGGAGAACAAGAAATGTCCAAAGGTCAGTCGTTGCAGGATCCCTTCCTAAATGCTTTGCGCCGCGAGCGCGTTCCGGTTTCGATCTATCTGGTCAATGGCATCAAACTGCAGGGGACGGTCGAGTCGTTCGACCAGTTCGTCGTGCTTCTGCGCAACACCGTGAGCCAGATGGTCTACAAGCACGCCATTTCCACGATCGTTCCGAGCCGCAATGTGCGCATCGGCGGCGGCGAGGGCGGTCATGCCAATGCGGAAGCGGAAACCGCGGAAGGTTAATCGTCCTGTTTGAGCGTTCCCGCAAAGGTGAGCGCGCGCTGCTGCTGCAGCCGCGCTGGGTAGGCGAGAGTTCCGCGGCCACGGGCAGCGCGGATTCGGTTGACGAGTTCGGCGAGCTTGCGCGCTCGGCCGGCGCGACCGTGGTCGGCACGCTCGGCGCGCGCATCGACAAGCCCAATCCGAAGTTCTTCGTCGGCGCCGGCAAGGCGGACGAACTCAAGGCGCAGCGCGCGGCGCTCGACGCCGACCTCATCCTCGTCAACCATGCGCTCTCGCCCGTGCAGGAGCGCAATCTGGAAAAGCATACCGAGTGCCGCGTCGTCGACCGCACCGGCCTCATTCTCGACATCTTCGCCCAGCGCGCGCGCTCGCACGAGGGCAAGCTGCAAGTCGAACTCGCCCAGTTGAAGCACATGTCGACGCGCCTCGTGCGCGGCTGGACGCACCTGGAGCGCCAGCGCGGCGGCGCGATCGGCCTGCGCGGCCCGGGCGAAACCCAGCTCGAACTCGACCGCCGCCTGCTCGCCGGGCGCATGAAGCAGCTCGAGCAGCGTCTGGAAAAAGTCGAAACTCAGCGCAACACCGCCAAACGCGCGCGCCAGCGCAATGCCGTGCCGACGGCGGCGCTGGTCGGCTACACCAATGCCGGCAAATCGACTCTGTTCAACACGATCACCGGCGCCGGTGTTTACGCCGCGGACCAGCTGTTCGCGACGCTCGATCCCACGTTGCGGCGCATGGATGGACTGGCCTGCGGTCCGGTGCTGCTGGCCGACACGGTCGGCTTCATCCGCGATCTGCCGCATGATCTGGTCGCCGCGTTCAAATCGACGCTGTCGGAAACACGCGAGGCTGACATTCTTCTTCACGTCGTCGATGCCGCCGATCCCGAACACGATCAGCGCATCGAGGAAGTGCAGCGCGTGCTCGAAGAGATTGGCGCGCAGGATGTGCCGCAGATTTTCGTCTACAACAAAATTGATAAGGTCGACGGGGCGCGTCCGCGGGCGGAAACCATCGACGGCGGCCGCACCGCGCGCGTCTGGGTGTCGGCGGTCACCGGCGAGGGCATCGATCTGCTGCGCGAGGCGCTCACCCACGCGTTGCAGCGCGATCGCGTGCACGGCTGGCTCGCGCTGCCCGACCACGCCGGACGCCTGCGTGCGCGCCTGATCGCGGCCGGTTTCGTCCGCGCCGAACGCCCGGCCGAACGCGGCTGGGAAATTCAGATCGACGCGCCGCGCGCGCTGATCGAACCGCTGTTCGGCCTGCCGGACGGCGAGGGGGAATGGCTGCGCGAGCAGCTTTCCAAACCCGAATTACTTGCTGCTTCGGGGGCGGCTCCCTACAATTCCGCGGCAACCGCGCTTTAATTTTCGCCAATCCGGTTGCATATCGATTGCGGACGCGGGGCAGCCTCGGGTCCCGATCGACATAACGGAGACCATGATGGCCTGGAATGAACCCGGCAGCGGCAATCGCGACCCCTGGAAAGGCAAGAAAGACTCGCCCGACGTCGAAGCATTTTTGCGCAAGCTGCGCGACGGCTTCGGCGGCCTGTTCGGCGGCGGCAAGGGCGGCAACGGCGGCGGTTCCTCATCGCCGCCCCTGGGCGGCATCCTGCTCGGCATCGTCGCGCTGGCCCTGGTCTGGGTCGTGTTCGACAGCTGGATCTCGATCGACGCGCAGCGCGTCGGCGTGGTGCTGCGTTTCGGCAAGTTCGACCGCGTCATGCACAACGGCCTGAATCTCAAATGGCCGGCGCCGGTCGAGCAGGTGGTCAAGGTCGAAACGACGAGCCGGCAGACCGCCGACGAAGTGCGCATGCTGACCAAGGACGAAAACATCGTCCAGATCAATTTCACCGTGCAGTACCAGGTCATCGACGCGCAGAAATACCTGTTCGCCGCGACCTCGCCCGACGAGACGCTCAAGCAGGCCGCGGAAAGCGCGGTGCGCCAGGTGATCGGCTCCACCGACATGGACCAGATTCTGTCCAGCCACGGCTCCGACATCGTCGGCGAAACGAAGAAGGTGCTGCAGGGCACGCTCGACGCCTATTCGGTCGGGCTCAACGTCAACGAGATCAATTTCCAGAATTTCGCGCCCCCGCACGAAGTGAAAGAAGCCTTCGACGACGTCAACAACGCCAGCAACAACCAGAAGCAGGCGATCAACGACGCGCAGGCGTACGCGGCGAAAGTCGTGCCGCTCGCGCGCGGCGATGCGGCGAGCATCCTCGCCGAGGCCGAAGGCTACAAGGCCGCGCAGATCGCCAAGGCCACCGGCGACGCGCAGCGCTTCAGCCTGGTCGAAGCGCAATATCACGTTGCGCCGGAAGTCACGCGCAAGCGCCTGTATCTGGAGACAATGCAGCAGGTGCTCGGGCACAGCCAGAAAGTGATCGATTCGAGCAACGGTAAAAGTATCCTTTATCTGCCGCTCGACAAGATGAAGGCCGATGCCGCGGCCGCTGCGGCCGCCGCGACGGGAGCAGGCCAATGAAACTTCTTACTCCCATCCTCGCGCTGCTCCTCGTCGTGCTCGTGGTCAATTCCGCGTTCGTGGTCAAAGAGGGCGAGAGCGCGCTCGTCATGCAGTTCGGCCGCATCCAGGGCGACAGCGGCAAGGTCAGTCCGGACTACGGTCCCGGCCTGCACTTCAAGATTCCGCTGATTCAGAACGTGGTGCGCTTCGACCGGCGCATGCTCAATCTCGAAGCACGTCCGGAACGCTACTTCGATTCGGGCAAAAACCCGGTCAA
>DAIMZS010000057.1:5161-6780 GCA_036733825.1 Rudaea sp. | reverse complement strand
TCGGTGTACAAGCGCATGAGTTCGGAACGCGCGCGCCTGGCCAACGATCTGCGTTCCACCGGCGCCGAGCAGGCGGCGAAGATCACCGCCGACGCCAACCGCCAGGTGCAGATCATCAAGGCCGAGGCCGAGCGCGACGCGCAGACCAAGCGCGGTGAAGGCGACGCCAAGGCGACCGAGATCTACGCCGGCGCCTACGGTAAGAATCCGGACTTCTACGCGTTGTACCGTTCGCTCGACGCCTATCGCAGCGCGTTCGGCGGCAACGACGTGATCGTGCTCGATCCGAAGTCGGAGTTCATGAAGTACTTCGGCGAGTCCAAGGGCGAGAGCAAATAAACTGCGCGCGGCGGGCCCTCATGCGTATTGCACGTACATCGCTGGCGGCGATTCTTGCGATGGTCTGCCTGGGCGGCAGCGCCGCGTCGGCCGCGGCTCCTGCGCCGTACGCCGCGCCGGGTCCGCTGCCTGAACCCACGATCTTCGCGCCGGGCGTGATTTCGACCGGCGACTACGAATCCCACATCGCGTTCACGCCGGACGGCAAGGAAGCGTATTTCCTGAAGAACGCACCGGGTTTCGATTTCTGGACGATCTTCGTGTCCACCTGGCGCGACGGCCGCTGGAGCGAGCCCAAGCTCGCCCCGTTCGCCTCCGGCCGCTACAAAGACGCCGATCCTTTCGTCACCGCCGACGGCAAACATCTGTTCTTCATCTCCGACCGCCCGGTGCCGGGCAAGGCGCATCGCGACCTCGATATCTGGACGGCGGACCGCGTCGGCGATCACTGGAGCGAGCCGCGCAATCTCGGCAGCCCGGTCAACAGCGAAGGGCAGGAGTGGTATCCCACCGTCGCCGCCGACGGTACGCTCTACTTCGGTTCGGATCGCCCCGGCGGCAAGGGCAAGACCGATCTCTATCGCGCGCGCTTCGTCGACGGCAAATACGCCGCGCCGGAAAATTTAGGCGATCCCGTCAATACCGCCGGCGACGAATACGAGCCGTTTCTCGCGCCGGACGGACGCGCGCTGTTCTTCATGGCCGACAACCGCGACGGCCGCGGCGATTCGGACATCTTCGTCAGCTGGCTGTGCGACGGCGCCTGGACCAAGCCGGAGCCGCTCGGCGGCGGCGTCAACTCGCCCGGCAACGAATACGCGCCGAAGATCTCGCCGGACGGCAAATATTTCTTCTGGAGCTCGACGCGCAGCACGATGCGCCGGCTCGCCGACAAAAACTTCGATACGCAGGCCTATCTCGCCGCGATCCGCGGGCCGGGCAACGGCCTCGGCGATATCTATCAAATCGACCTCGATGCGCTGAATCTGCAATCGAAATGCGGTAGAACCGGAAAGAATTGAATCGGCTGCCCTGGCGCGCAGCGCGAAATCACGCTTTGTATACTTTTGGAAATTTAAAATGGGCAAGTCAGTCGTAATTCTCGGCGCGCAGTGGGGCGACGAAGGCAAGGGCAAGATCGTCGATCTCTTGACCGAGCGCGTGAGCGCCGTGGCGCGCTTCCAGGGCGGCCACAACGCCGGCCACACGCTCGTGATCAAGGGCAAGAAGACGGTGCTGCACCTGATTCCGTCCGGCATTTTGCGCGAGGGCACGCTGTG
>DAIMZS010000057.1:0-5061 GCA_036733825.1 Rudaea sp. | reverse complement strand
GTCGCGCGCCGCAGCGTGCGCGTCGCCGACCTGATGTACCCGTCGGAACTGCCGGAGAAACTGCGCGCCGCGGTGGACTACCACAACTTCGTGCTGACGCAGTGGCTCAAGGCCGACGGCGTCGACTACCAGAAGGTGCTCGACGAGGCGCTCGCGTTCGGCGAGTACTTGAAGCCGATGATCGACGATGTCGCCACGCTGCTTTACGACGCGCGGCGCCGTGGCGAGCACATCATGTACGAGGGCGCGCAGGGCGCGCTGCTCGATATCGACCACGGCACCTATCCGTACGTCACCTCGTCGAACACGACGGTCGGCGGCGCGCTCGCCGGCACCGGCGTCGGTGCTTGCGACATCGACTACGTGCTCGGCATCTGCAAGGCCTACGCGACGCGCGTCGGCGGCGGTCCGTTCCCGACCGAACTCAACGACGAGATGGGCGAGCGCCTGCGCAAGGTCGGCAACGAGTTCGGCGCGAGCACCGGCCGTCCGCGCCGCTGCGGCTGGATCGACCTCGTTGCATTGAAACGTGCGACGCAAATCAACGCGATCAACGGCCTCGCGATCACCAAGCTCGACGTCCTCGACGGTCTGCCGAGCGTGAAGGTGTGCATCGCCTACGAATACCGCGGCAAGCGCCGCGAACTCGCGCCGCTCGACGCCGCGGGCTGGGACGAGTGCAAGCCCGTCTATCTCGAATTCCCCGGCTGGGACGAACCGACCAGCGGCGTGCGCGACTGGAACAAGCTGCCCGCTGCGGCGCGCGCGTATCTGCGCGCCGTCGAGGAATTGTCGGGCTGCCATCTCGCGCTGGTCGCGACCGGCGCCGACCGCGAAGACACGATCGTTCTGCGCGATCCGTTCGCCTGAGAGATCCTTCGGGTCAGGGCCGACTGCGTGCTCGACCCGGGTTTCGCCACATTCGCGCCGCGACGAGCAGCAGGCCGATCGCAAGCGATGCCAGCGCCCATGCCGCGAGCGTGGGCGCCGGCACGGCCGTGCCGCTCGGTGCGGCGAGCACATTGACGGTGATGGCGGAGCTGGTGCTCGCCGCATCGTTCGCGTCGCCTGCGTAATTCGCGATCAGGCTGTGCGCGCCGATAGCGAGCGCGGAGGTGACGAACGTTGCGCGACCGCCGCCGTCGAGTGCGGCGCTGCCGATCGGCACGCCGTTGTCGCTGAAGGAGACGACGCCGGTCGCCGCAGCGGACGAGGCTTGCGCGCTGCGTTGCGTCGGTGCCTGCGCAGCGGCGACGACGTTCGCGGTCAGCGTGATCGGCTGCCCCGCCGTCGCGGGATTCGGCGCCGCGGTCAAGGTCGTAGTCGTCGGTGCCGCCACCGCGGCGGCAGCCAACGTGGTGAAAGATTGGCTATCGCTGGAGGCGAGGTATGGATCGGCGCCGGCGAAATTGGCCGTGAGCGTGGTTGAACCGGTTTGTCCGCCCGGCAAAGCGATGACGCAGCTGGCGTTGCCGGTCGCGTCCGTGCTCCCTGTGCAGGATTGCGCGCCCAAGGTGAAAGTCACGCTCTCGCCGGATAGCCGCGCGAGCGGATCGGTCGACAGATCGAGCAATACGGCCTGGACCGTCACGTTCTGTCCCGCCGTGCCGCTGAGCGGACTCGGATTGAGCGACAGCGCGGTGGCGTGTGATCCATTGTTCCAGGTCACCTTCGCCGGGTTCGAGACCACGATTTTGCCGCCGCCGATATCGATCGACGCGACGATGCGGTCATTGCCGGCATGGACTCCGCTGTAGGCGAAGGTGGCGTTGCCGTTCTGGTCGGCCCTTACCATGCGCGTCTGCGCGTTGGCGCCGCTGACCTGGAAATCAATCGGTGTGCCCGCGGGCACGGCCGCATTTTTCAATTGCGCGTTGACTGTCTGCGTGGCGCCCTGGGAAGGATTCGGCGACACGGCCGAAGGACTCAGCGTCAGCGCGGCCTGATTGAAGTCGAGCGGACAGCTGCCGTCGGCATTCGTGATGCGGTACACCGTCGTCACCATGCCGGCGTAGAGGCAGCCGTCGGGCCCGAGCAGGTCGACCGTGGCAAACGCATTGTTGACCAGCATCGCCTTCGCGTTGAGCGGCGTCGTTGTCGCGTCGTAAATTTTGATGCCGGCGGGCAGCCCGCCGCTGATCGCCGCCGTGCCTGCGACCAAGGTCGTCGCATCGCCGTTCGGCCCCGCGCCGAGCGCGAGGATGTCGAGCGCGGGCGAGACCATACCGTTGAGCTGGGTACGCTGGCCGGGCGTGGCCGCGGCGGTTCCGGCGATCTTCGATAGCCCGGTGCCGAAGTAGTCGAGCGCGTAGAGCGTGCCGCCAGATGCGAACGCCAATCCGCCGTTGGTACCGGAAGTGGTCGCATACACCGTCGTCGTCGGCGTCGCGCTGCCCGGATCGGCGATGCGCCAGATCGACGGATTGTCCGAACCGCCGCCGCCGCACGAGTCGTCGACGAACAGATCGCCGCTCGCCGGATCGGTCGCGAGGAAGCTCGCGCAGGTGATCGACGTGGCGACCGTGCGCACCAGCGCGCCACTGGTCGGATTGACTTCGTGCACTGCGCCGGTGAAGAAGTTGCCGGTCGTCGCGATCTGCGCGGCGTAGAACTTGCCGTCCTTGCCGAAGGTGAGGCCGGCGAGCAGCGGTCCGAGCGGGGTCGAGGTCAGCAGGGTGCCCGCGCCGGCGACGCCGCCGCCGGGCGGGAATTTGAAGATGTTGCCGTTCGACGCGTCGGAAACGAACAGATTGCCGCCGGCATCGAACGCAAGACCGTACGCGCCGCGGCACTGCGAGTAGAGACCGCCCGCGGCGACGTTGCGCGGCAGGAAGCCGGTGGCGTACGGCGTCATCGCATAGCCGGGCGCCGCGGTGATGTTCGGATCGCCGAAATTGCTGCTGCCGCAGTTGTCGCCGCCGCCGGCGTTGAACGTGACGACCGCCGAACCCGGCACCGGCAGCTCGCCGTCGGACACGTCGGTCGCGGTGTAGGTCACCTGCTCCTGGACCGTGTCGGTCACGGTGAACACGATTTTTCCGGTGGCGTCGGTCACGCTCGGACTCGGTGCGCTGATGACGGAGTGGCCGGTCTGCTGCAGCGTCACCTGCGTGCCCGGCGTCGGACGGCCGAGTGCGTCTTGCAACGTGACCGTGATCGTGTCGGTGCTGACGCCATCGGCCGCGGCGGTTGTGGTGAGGGCGACGATCGAGCCGCTCGCGGCGATCGGCGTGATCGCATTCAACTGCGGCGTTTCGCTCAACGTCACGCCATCGCTGACGTCGGTCGCGGTGAAGGTCACCGTTTCCGCGCTGAGGTCGGTGACGGTGAACACCACCGCGCCGTCGTTGGCGTTGGTCAGGCCGCTGGCGGGCGAAATCAGCGCGTGGCTGCCGGCGTTCGCCGCCAGCGAGACGGTTTTGCCGATCAGGAAGTTGGCGTTAGCGTCGACCAGGCGCACGATCACGTACGCCTTCGAGGTGCCGTCCGCGAACATCGCCACGCTCAGCACCGAGTTGGCCGGCTGGGTGAAGTTGTCGTCGCCGTACACGCGCACCTGCGACAGTGTCGCGTCGATCGGGCCGGCGTTCTGGCCGGTCAGGGTCTGATGCAGTTTCGCGAGCTTCGGCGAGCCGAGTCCGACGTGGGTGAAATCCGATCCCATCGACGCGCCGTCGTGAAAATGATCGGGTCCGGCGAGCGGATAGAGTTGCGGATTGAGCGCGCCGAGATTGCTGCCCTGGGTCTGGTTGAGCAGTGCGGTGAAGGCGGCCCAGGTAGGCGCGGCCAAGCTCGTGCCGCCGAACAGGCCGCCGGTGGGGCAGCCGCCCTCGTTGGCGTTGCAGATGGCGAAGCCGTGCTTCGGATCCGCGTTCGCGGCCAGATCCGGTATCGAGCGGTTCGCCGCGGCGTTGAGGCCGTCCTGGTAGGCCGGGCGTGCGAAGAACCGGCTGACGCCGAAGCCGCCCTGTCCGGTCGGCGGCGTGTCGGCGGTGCCGTTCCACCAGGTTTCGCTGCCGTAGGTGTCCGCCGGACCGATCGTCAGCGAGGTGCCGCCTACCGCGGTCGCGTGCGGCGAGTCGGCGGGCACGCCGATCGTGTTCGCCGCGCCGTCGAGGCAGGTGCTGCCGGTGTCGCCGGAACCGTTGAAGACGCTGATGCCGGAGGCGGCCGCCGTCTGCAGGATCGCATCGATGCTCTGCACGTCGGCTGCCGTGGTCTGGTCCTCGCAATAGGCCCAGCTGTTGCTGATGATGTCGACGTGGTCGCCGACCATCGCGTTGAACATCGTCTGGAAACTGGTGTTGCCGGTGAACGGCCCGTCGTAGACGCGGATCTTCGCGCCGGGCGCGAGCGAAAGCACCGCGTCGATGTCGAGCAGCACTTCGTCCTGGCCGGAACCGGGCGTCGCGCCGGCACCGCCGGCGACGTGTACTGGGATGACGTCCGCGCTCTTGCTGTCGGGCAGGCTGGTCAACGAGATGAAATCGGCGACGTTGCTCGGATCGTAAGTGTCGAATTCGAGCAGCCCGATCGTTTGCCCGCTGCCGTCGGCCCCCTGCCACGCGGGCGGCGGCGGGTCGGTGAACAGATAGGATTGCGTGGCATGCTGATCGGAAATGTGGCGCAGGCAGTCGCCGAGTTTTCTGCGATAAGCCGCTTGCTGATCCGCGAGCGAGGCGGTGCCGTCGGGATCGACGAGGCGCCGGTTGAGGTAGACGTTCAGCGGCACGATGATGCTGCAGACCGCGCGCTGGATCGCTTTGATCTGCGGCTGCGGCGTGTGCGGGACGGCAAGGTTCGACAGGCCGGCGACGTACTGCACGTGCGCGGCCAGCGCGGTCGGCAGCGAGGGTTCGCTTTCGATCGCGTAGAAATGGCGCTCGCCGAGCGCATAGTCGCCGATGCCGACGGCGAACGCCTTCGCCGCGCCGCCGCGCGTGCCGCGCACGGTCAGCGTCATGCGGTTCGTCGAGCCTTCGAGCAATTCGAAATCCTGTGACTTCAGCCAGGCCAGCGTGTCGTCGTAGGTCGATTGCGACGGACCGAAACGTTCGGCGA
>DAIMZS010000056.1:11343-13818 GCA_036733825.1 Rudaea sp. | reverse complement strand
TGTCCATCATCCGGGGAGGATTCATGAGCCTGATCGATCAACTCACGCGGCATAAATCCATCGAGGCGCTGCAGGCCGAAGCCGGCGCGCGCGGGGATTTCCGCCGCGTGCTCGGCCTGTGGCAGCTCACCGCGATCGGCATCGGCGGCATCATCGGCGTCGGCGTGTTCGTGCTCGCCGGCCAGCAGGCGGCGCTGAATGCCGGGCCCGCGGTCGCGCTCGCTTTCGTCATCGCCGGCATCGCCAGCGCAGCGGCCGCACTCTGCTACGCCGAGTTCGCCGGCATGATTCCGGTGACCGGCAGCGCCTACACCTACGGCTACGCGGTGCTCGGCGAACTGCCGGCCTGGCTGATCGGCTGGGACCTGCTGCTCGAATACGCGCTGATCGTCGCCGTCGTCGCGATCGGCTGGTCGGGCTACGTGCAATCCTTTCTCGCCAGCATCGGCATCGTGCTGCCGATCTGGGCGCAGGGTGCGCTCGGCACGGGCGAGGGCCGCGTATTCAACGTGATCGCCGCGCTGGTGACGCTCGCCGTCGCCGCGCTGCTCGTGTTCCGCACCGAATGGGGCGCGCGCTTCAATACCTTCGTCGTCGCGATCAAAGTAGCCGCGGTCGCGCTCGTGATCGGCGTCGGCGTGTTCTATGTCGACCCGGCGAACTGGCATCCGTTCGTGCCCGAGCGCGTGGTCGGCGCCGACGGCGTCGGCCATTTCGGCTGGCGCGGCATCGCGACGGCGGCCGCGGTCGTGTTCTTCGCCGTGTTCGGCTACGACACGCTGACCACGGCGGCCGAGGAATCGAAGAATCCGCAGCGCGACCTGCCGCGCGCGGTGCTGCTTTCGCTCGGCATCTCGATGGCGATGTACCTGGCCGTGTCGCTGGTGCTGACCGGCATCGCCAAATACCCCACGCTCAACACCGAAGCGCCGGTGGCCGACGCATTCAAGAGCATCGGCCTCGGCGGACTTGCCGCGGCGATTTCCGCGTCGGCCGTATTCGGCCTGGTCAGCGTCTTGTTCGCCTTCATGCTCGGCGCCGCGCGCATCTGGTACGCGCTGGCGCGCGACGGATTGCTGCCCGGCTGGTTCGCGCACGTGCATCCGCGGCATGGCACGCCGCACCGCCCGACGATCGCGCTCGGCGTGTTCACCGCGCTCGTCGCCGGACTATTTCCGCTCGACGAAGTGGCCAAGCTCGTCAACATCGGCGTGCTGTCGGCCTTCATCGTGATCTGCGCTTCGGTGATCGTGCTGCGCATCCGCAAGCCGGACCTGCCGCGCGCGTTCCGCACCCCGCTCGTGCCGTGGATACCGCTGATCGGCATCGCGTTCTCGATCTGGCTGCTGTCCGAACTCGCCGCGATCACCTGGCTCGTGTTCGTGGTTTGGGTCAGCCTGGGCCTGATCGTCTACTTCGGCTACGGCATGCGCCACAGCAAACTGGCGCGGTGAGCGGGCGTGATCCGTTTCGAGCAAGTCAGCAAGAAATATCCGTCGGGACAGGAGGCGCTCACCGACCTCTCCTTCGAGCTCGACGCGGGCGAGATGGCCTTCATCGCCGGCCATTCCGGCGCGGGCAAGAGCACGCTGCTGCGCCTGGTCGCGCTGATGGACCGCGCCACGCGCGGGCAGATCACCGTCAACGACCAGAACCTCGGCAAGATCCGCGCGCGCAAAGTGCCGCAGATCCGCCGCGGCGTCGGCATGGTGTTCCAGGATCACCGCCTGCTGATGGACCGCAGCGTGTTCGACAACGTCGCCCTGCCGCTCGAGATCGCCGGCTGCACGCGCGAGGAAATCGGCAAGCGCGTGCGCGCCGCGCTCGACAAGGTCGGCCTGCTCGCGCGCGAGGCCTCGGCGCCGGTGACGCTGTCGACCGGCGAGCAGCAGCGCGTCGGCATCGCGCGTGCGATCGTCGGCAAACCGCCGGTGCTGATCGCGGATGAGCCGACCGGCAATCTCGATCCGATGCTGTCGGCCGAGATCATGAAACTGTTCGCCGAGTTCGAACAGGTCGGCACGACCGTGCTCGTCGCCAGCCATGATCTGAATCTGATCAAGCGCATGAACAAGCGCGTGCTCGTGCTCGACCACGGCAAATTGATTGACGACTTCCGCCCCGCCGCGCCAGCGGCATCGAATAACGCTGTCGCGCGCAGCGCGACGATCATTCCTCCTCCCCTGCGCAGCGGGGGAGGATTAGAGGTGGGGGCGAACGGGTCGAAGGAGCCTCGCGCATGAACCGCCGCATCACCCCCGCGCCGGCGAAGGCGGAAAAACCCGTCGCACCGCCGGCGCCGCGTCCGCCCACGCACGAACGCCGGCGCATGGGCGCGTGGCGCGAACATCACGCGCGCAGTTTCCGCACCAGTCTGCGCCGTCTTGCCGAGCGCCCCGGCGCGACCGCGTTGACCTTGCTCGTGATGAGCCTTGCGCTGTGCCTGCCGTTCCTGCTCTGGCTGCTGCTCGACAA
>DAIMZS010000056.1:1551-11243 GCA_036733825.1 Rudaea sp. | reverse complement strand
CCAGCGCCGCGCCGAACCGCGGCGCGCCGGCGATCGTCGACGAACTCGCGCACGATCCGCATGTCGATCAGGTGCAATACGACGCGCTCTGGCGGCAGCGTCTGGACGCCATCCTCGCGTTCACCGCGCGCCTCGCCGGCGTGCTCGCCGTGCTGCTCGGGCTCGCCGCCCTGCTCGTCGTCGGCAACACCGTGCGCAGCGACATCGCCGCGCGCAGCGAGGAAATCTCCGTCGTGCAGCTGCTCGGCGCCGACCGCGCATTCGTGCGCCGGCCGTTTCTCTACACCGGCCTCTGGTACGGCGCGCTCGCGGGATGGGTGGCGTTGATCCTGATCGGCACGATTGAAATCGCGCTGTCCGCCCCGCTCGGCCAACTCGCCGCGAGCTACGGCGGACGCTTTGCGATCCACGGCTTGTCGATCGTGCAGGCGCTGGCGCTGCTCGGCACGAGCATCGTGCTCGGCTGGACCGGCGCGTGGATTGCCACCTCGCGGCAGCTCACCCTGGGACATCCGCAATGAGCGAGGACCGCATCCAGCTCGAGCCCTCGTGGAAGGCGCGCGTCGGCGACTATCTGCAGCGCCCCGAGATGCAGGCGCTCAGCGAATTTCTGCGCAGCGAACTGCGCCGCGGCAAGGTGATCTATCCGCCGCCGAAACGCATCTTCGCCGCGCTGAACACGACGCCGTTCGAGCAGGTGAAGGTCGTCGTTCTCGGCCAGGATCCTTATCACGGCCCGAATCAGGCGCACGGCCTGTGCTTCTCGGTGCTGCCGGGCGTGGACGTGCCGCCGTCGCTGCAGAACATTTTTGCCGAGATCGAGAACGACGTGCACATCCCGCGGCCCGATCATGGCTGCCTGCTTCCGTGGGCGCGGCAGGGCGTGCTGCTGCTCAATGCGGTGCTGACCGTCGAACGCGCCCGCGCCGGCTCGCATCAGGGCAAGGGCTGGGAGGGTTTCACCGACGCGGTCGTCGATCACCTCAACCGGGAGCGCGAAGGTCTGGTGTTTCTGCTCTGGGGCAGCCCGGCGCAGGCCAAGGGCAGGCTGATCGACACGCGCCGGCATCTCGTGCTCAAAGCGCCGCATCCCTCGCCGCTGTCCGCCTACCGCGGCTTCTTCGGCTGCAAGCATTTCTCACGCACGAACGCGTATCTGCGCGAGCACGGGCAAGCGGAAATCGACTGGCGGCTGCCGCCGGCGAGCGAGATCGTGCTCGACTGAACCGCGCGCGACGCGGCGGGGCTCCACCGGGTGTTAAGATGCCGGCCATGTCGCTACGCAAGATCTTGCTTGGAGTCGCGGCCGGCGCCATGGGATTGGCGGCGCCGTGGTTGTCGCGCAAGGAAGCGGTGGGCGCCACGCCCCATCCGCCGAGCTGGGTGCGCGCGACGCCGATCGCACGGCCGGTCGATCATCCGCTCGGCGTCGCCGTCGACGGCAGCGACGTCTACTTCGTCACGGGCGGCTTCGAGCAGGCGGAGAACGCCGTCCGCCACGTGAAAATCGAGGGCGGGCCGGTCGAAACGCTGGCCAAGGTCGGCCAGATCGTCAGCGGCGAATTGTGCATCGACCGCGAATACGTCTACTTCAGCAGTGAATTCGACAACGCGGTGCTGCGGGTGCCGCGCATTGGCGGCGCTCCGAGCGTGATCGCGCGCGCACCGGCGCCGCAACATCTGGCCATCGACGCCACCCACGTCTACTTCAGCACTTTCGCCAAGCAGGAGCCGGGAGGCACGCTGCAGCGCGTCCCCAAGGCCGGCGGCGCGACGGAGGTGCTGCTGAGCGGCCAC
This sequence comes from Rudaea sp., assembly GCA_036733825.1. Taxonomy (GTDB): domain Bacteria; phylum Pseudomonadota; class Gammaproteobacteria; order Xanthomonadales; family Rhodanobacteraceae; genus Rudaea. The sequence goes on along the minus strand of DAIMZS010000056.1, from coordinate 9,446 downwards.
CCCGGCATCGGCGGGCTGGTCGTCGACGAGCACGACCTCTATTTCCGCAGCAACAAGGGGCTGTGGAAGCTCCCGAAATCAGGCGGCGCGGCGCAGAGCCTATGGCTGCGTCCGGACAGAAGCGACGTCGACCGGCTGACGGCCGACGCCACGCATCTTTATTTTTTTTATCGGCGCGACGGCGGCCGCTACTCGGTGGCGCGACTCGACAAGCACGGCGGGACACCCGAGATCATCGGCCCGATCGCCAGCCCGAGCGGGCATCTGGCTTTGTCCGACAGCCACGTCTATTTTTTCCGCGAAGCCAGCATGACCGAGGACGCCCTGGCCAAAGTGCCCAAGTCGGGCGGCCCGACCGAGACGGTCGACGGCAGCGGCTACAGCACCGGATATCTCGCTGTCGCCGGCGGCGATGTCTACTTCACCGATTTGACCACGGTCTACCGCGTGGCCAAGTAGCGGGAGCCTCAGCGCAGCAAGGCCGCGGAAACGGCCTCGACCGCTTCGCGCAGAAACTGCACCGCCTGCTTCACCGGCACCGTGGCCGGATGACGTTCGACGAACGGAATCGTCAGCGTGCCGACCGCGCGGCCGCGCTGCAGAATCGGCGCGGAAATATCGGTGACCGCGTCGACCGCTTCGCTCGGCAGCATCGCATGGCCCTGTTCGCGCACCTGCGCCGCGCTGGCGAGGAACTGCTTGCGTTTGAAGCGCGGCTCGCTCGCTTCCATCATCGCCAGCCAGCGTTCCTGCGTTTCCGCGCCCTGGAACGCGAACAGCACGACGCCCGACGTCGAATGGCCGAGCGGGCGCCGATGGCCCACGCGCACGAAGAACCCCAGGTCGCTCGGCGCGTCGACGCGCGCAATGACGACGATCTGATCCTGCGAGGGAACGACCAGATGGCAGGCGTGCTTGACCTGGTCGGAAAGCCGATGCATCACCGGCAGCGCCGCCTCGGTCAGCTCCTTGATCGGCGGACGCTCCATGCCGAGCAGGAACAGCCGGTTGGTCAGCTCGTAGGAGCCGTCGCTGTCCTTGCGCGCGAGATAGCCGCGCGCCTCGAGCACCTGCAGCATGCGGAAGATTTCGCTTTTCGAGTAGCCGATGCCCTGGGCGACTTCGGTCAGATTGAGCGAGCCGGGCGTGCGCGCGAGCAGCTCGAGGATATCCAGTCCCTTGTCCAGCGCCGGGGCGCGGTATTTGGTCGTTGTCGTCACTTTAGTTTCCTTGTGTGGTTGAGCTGCGGCAGGTGTCGCGTCGCTCGATGGATATCTTTGGAAAAACTACGTTTTATATTTGCAACTATGCAAAATTCACTGCTAGACTGTCAAAAAAATCTATCTGCGCGGCATCAGAACACAAATCGCGCCGGGAGGGCATACATGCAATACGCGAGCAACAGCACCACGCTGCGCGGCGGGCAGGTCGCACGCACCACCGTCGTTGCATTTGCGCTGATCGTCAGCCTGTTCTTTCTCTGGGGCATGGCGAACAATCTCAACGACATTTTGATCAAGCAGTTCAAGAAGGCGTTCGAGCTGTCCGATTTCCAGGCGGGTCTCGTGCAGAGCGCGTTCTATCTCGGCTATTTCCTGCTCGCGATTCCGGCCGGCATCTGTATGCGCCGCTTCGGCTACAAAGGCGCGCTGCTGATCGGCCTGGCGCTGTACGCGGCCGGCGCCTTCCTGTTCTACCCTGCCGCCGCACTGAATACCTACAGCCTGTTTCTCGCCGCGCTGTTCGTGATCGCAAGCGGCCTCGCCTTCCTCGAAACCTCGGCCAATCCGCTCGTCACCGTGCTCGGTCCGGCCGAGAGCGCGACGCGCCGGCTCAACCTCGCGCAGTCGTTCAATCCGCTCGGTTCGATCACCGGCGTGTTCGTCGGCCAGCAGTTCATTTTCTCCGGGATCGAACACACGCCGACCGAACTTGCGGCGATGACCAATAGCGCGCGCCAGGCCTATTACGCCGCGGAATCGGCCGCAGTGCAGGGGCCCTACCTCGTGATCGGCCTGATCGTCGTCGTCTGGGCGGTGCTCATCGCGATGACGCGCTTTCCGGCGACGGCCGCGCAGGAATCCGACCATGCCGGCGGCGCTGCGCACATCGGCAAGCTGTTCCACAACGCCAATTTCGTGCTCGCGGTCGTCGCGCAGTTCTTCTACGTCGGCGCGCAGGTCGGCATCTGGAGTTATCTGATCCGCTACATCCAGGGCACGGTGCCGGGCACGCCGGAAAAGAGCGCGGCGACCTATCTGATGGCCTCGCTGCTCGCGTTCATGATCGGACGTTTCGGCGGCACGCTGGCGATGCTGTTCCTGACGCCGGTACGCCTCCTCGCGCTGTTCGCCGCGATCAACATCGGGCTGACTTTTTATGCGATCGTCTTCCCTGGCCAGCTCGGCGTGTACGCGCTCGTCGCCGCGAGTTTTTTCATGTCGGTGATGTTTCCGACGATCTTCAGCCTGGGCCTGAGCGGACTCGGCGACGACGACCGCAAGCTCGCCTCCTCGTTCCTGGTCATGGCGATCATCGGCGGCGCGGTGCTGACTGCGTTGATGGGCGCGGTGTCCGACCGCTTCGGCATCCACAACTCGATCGCCGTGCCGACGCTGTGCTTCGCGGTGATCCTTGGTTACGCTCTGCGCGCAAGCAAGCCAGCGGCGGACTGATTCCATGCGACTCCACTACGCGCTCGATCTGAAGGACGATGCGGACCTGATCGCGGAGTACGAATACTGGCATCGGCCCGGAAACGTCTGGCCGGAAATCGTCGATTCGCTGCGCGCTGCCGGCGTGAACGACCTGGAAATCTTCCGCGCCGGCAATCGCCTCGTCCTCGTGCTCGAGGTCGGCGAGGACTACTCCGCGGAGCGCAAGGCCGCGAGCGACGCGGCCAATCCGCGCGTGCAGGCGTGGGAAGCGCTGATGTGGAAGTTCCAGCAGGCGCTGCCGTTCGCCAAACCCGGCGAGAAATGGGTGGCGATGCAGCCGATTTTTTCGCTGCAGGCGGCGTTGGCGGCAAGAGCGGATCGCCGATAACACGACCGCCGCGAAAAGCGCCCCTTTCCGCCCTGCGGGCACCTTCCCCCGCTTCGCAGGGGAAGGGAAAAAGCGGCGCCCTACCGTAGACATCCTTCCCCTGCGAAGCGGGGGAAGGTGGCGGCAGCCGGAAGGGGGCGCTCTTGCGAATGCCTGAAGCAAAACCGACCTAATTTCTCGTCTCGATCACCAACACCGTATCGATCGGATCTAGCGCCTTCTCAGGCAGCTGCACCTCCAGCATCTTGCCGTTCTGCGTGAACTTCAATGGCGCATGCTTCGCATCGGCGAGCAAATACGCGGACTTCGCTTGCACCTCTCCCGCGTCGACGCTGAACGTCTTGCCTGGCCACTCGAACAGGTGCACGTATACTTTTCCCTTTTTGCTCGTCGCGCGCCAGTCCCATTTGGGAATCCATTTCGGCTTGCCGTCGTCGTTCTTTTCGGTCGACGAGTAACCGCCATGATCGCCGGCGAACGGCGTCGGCCCGGTGCCGTAGATCGACTCGCCGTTGACCTTGAGCCAGGCGCCGATGTCGTGCAGGCGCGCCACCGCGGCCGCGGGAATCACGCCGCTCGCCTCCGGGCCGACATTGAGCAGATAGTTGCCGCCCTTGCTCGCGATGTCGACCAGATTGCGCACGATGACCTCGGTCGATTTCCAATGGTCGTCGTACTTGTTGAAACCCCAATGGTCGTTCAAGGTCATGCAGGTTTCCCAATACACGCCGGGGCCGAAGCCGCGCGCGGGAATGTTCTGCTCGGGCGTGCCGAAATCGCCGACACCTTCGCCCTTGTCCATGCCGGCGAGGCTGCCCGCGCGCGAGTTGCCGACGCGATTGTTGATGATCAGCTTCGGATCGAGCTTGCGCAGGAACGTGTACAGCTCGCGGCCGTCCTCGTTCGTCCACCAGTCCATCCATTCGCCGTCGAACCAGAGCACTTCGGTGTGCGTCTCGCGGATCAGTTCGGCGAGCTCGACCTTCATTTCCTCGATGTAGGCGCGCTTCTTTGCCGGGTCCATCTTCGTCGGGTTGTAGTGCTTGCCCGGCTGCGAGGGCGACTGCGACGGATCGTGCCAATCCATGATCGAGTAGTACGTGCCGAAATGCAGGCCGGCGCGGCGTGCGGCCTCGGCCAGCGGCTTCAACACACCCTTGCCGTACGGCGTGCGCTTGGCGATGTTGTAGTCAGTGCCCTTCGTATCCCACATCGCGAAGCCTTCGTGATGCTTGGAGGTGATCACGATGTACTTCATGCCCGCGTCCTTGGCGATGCGCACCCATTCGTCGGGATCGTATTTCGTCGGATTGAACTGCGCGGCGAATTTCTCGTAGTCCGCGCGCGCGATGCCGGTCTCGTCCATGAACCATTCGGCAAGGTCTTTGCGGCCGTTCCACTCGCCCGCCGGCACCGCGTACAGGCCCCAGTGGATGAACATGCCGAAGCGCGCCTCGCGCCACCAGGCCATGCGCGCGTCGCGTTGCGCCGGCGTTTCAGCGGCCTGCGCCGCCACGGCCGGCGTGGTCGGCTGCGCCGTTTGCGCTTGTGCTGCGGCGGCCGTTGCGATCAGCGAAATCAAAACGGCACGGCGTACGAGATGGCTTTTTATTTTCATCGCTCGACTCCCTCAAGTCGTTATTCGTTGCGGAAAGTGCGCCTACTGCGCCCACACGGCGCCGCCCGGAAACAGGTGTTCGCGGATCGATGCCTCTTTCATTTGCGCCGACATGCCCGGCGCGGACGGCGCGAGATAGCGTCCGTTGCGGATGTGCACCGGGTCGACAAAGTGTTCGTGCAGGTGATCGACGAATTCGATCGCGCGATCCTCCATCCTGCCGGTGATCGCGACGAAGTCGGCCATCGCCAAATGCTGCACGAGCTCGCACAGGCCGACGCCGCCCGCGTGCGGGAACACGCGCACGCCGAACTTCGCCGCGAGCAGCAGGATCGCCAGGTTCTCGTTGACGCCGCCGACGCGCGCCGCGTCGATCTGCACGAGATCGACCGCCTGCGCCTGGAACAGCTGCTTGAACATGACGCGGTTGTGCGTGTGCTCGCCGGTCGACACCGGCATCGGCGCCACGCCTTTGCGGATCGCGGCATGGCCGAGCACGTCGTCGGGGCTGGTCGGCTCTTCGATCCAGGCGATGTCGAATTCGACGAGGCGGCGCAGCCAGTCGATCGCGGGGCCGACATCCCAGCGCTGGTTCGCATCGATCGCGATCGACACATCGTTGCCGACGGCCGCGCGGGCGAGGCCACAGCGGCGCACGTCGTCTTCCACATTCCCGCCGACTTTGAGCTTGATCGTGCGGAAACCGTCGGCGACGGCCTCCTTCGCCAAGCGCACGAGCTTCTCGTCGCTGTAGCCGAGCCAGCCCGGCGAAGTCGTGTACGCGGGATAACCCTTTTCGATCAGCTCGGCAACGCGCGCAGCCTTGCCGCTTTCGGCGCGGCGCAAAATATCGAGCGCCTCGGCCGGCGTCAGCGCATCGCTGAGATAGCGGAAATCGATCTGCGCGACGATCTGCTCCGGCGACATCTCGGCGATGAAGCGCCACAGTGGCTTGCCGGCGCGGCGCGCGGCCAGATCCCAGGCCGCGTTGATGACGCCGCCGATGGCCATGTGGATGACGCCCTTCTCCGGACCGAGCCAGCGCAGCTGCGAATCGGCGGTGAGGCTGCGCGCGAAGGCGCCGAGATCGTCGACGATCTCCTCGACGCTGCGGCCGACGACGAGGTGCGAGAGCGCCTGGATCGCCGCCGTCTGCACGTCGTTGCCGCGGCCGATGGTAAAGACGAGGCTGTAGCCGGCGAGATCGTCCGCCGCGTCCGTGCGCAGCACGACGTACGCGGCGGAATAGTCCGGATCCGGATTCATCGCGTCCGAGCCGTCGAGCTGGCGCGATGTCGGAAAGCGTACGTCGAGCGCTTCCAATGCAACGATCTTGTCCACGTGCTTGTTCCCCTGTTGTGTTTCGCGCAACAACGGCGCGTTCGTTTCGCGGTTCATCGCCGATACGCGACCACGCGCTGGCGTTGTCTGCCGAGACCTTCGATCTCCAGTTCCATCACGTCGCCGGGCTTCAGGTACACGGGCGGTTTCTGGCCGAGGCCGACGCCCGGCGGCGTGCCGGTCGAGATCACGTCGCCCGGCATCAAGGTCATGTAGCGGCTGATGTGGCTGACCAGCGTCGGCACGTCGAACACCATCGTGCGCGTGCTGCCGTTCTGATAGCGATGGCCATTCACTTCGAGCCACATCGACAGGTTCTGCGCGTCGGGCACCTCCTCGCGCGTGACCAGGTACGGGCCGATCGGGCCGAACGTGTCGCAGCCCTTGCCTTTATCCCACTGCCCGCAGTGCTCGAGCTGGAATTCGCGCTCGGAGATGTCGTTGACGACGAGATAACCGGCGACATGATCGAGCGCCTGTTCGCGCGTCACGTCGCGCGCGACATCGCCGATGACGACGCCGAGTTCGACCTCCCAGTCGGTCTTGACCGAATCGCGCGGGATCATCACCTCGTCATTCGGCCCGACGATCGCCGTCGTCGCCTTCATGAAGAGGATCGGCATTTCCGGCACCTTCGCGTTCGTTTCGGCGGCGTGGTCGGAATAATTGAGACCGATGCAGACCATCTTGCCGACGCGGCCGACGGCGGCGCCGTAGCGCGGATTGCCGGACACGATCGGCAAGGCCGCCGGATCGAGCGCGCGCAGTTTCGCAAGGCCAACGTTCGTCAACACCTCGCCGGCGATGTCGTCGACGATGCCGGACAAATCGCGCAGTGCGCCCTGCGCATCGAGCAAGCCGGGTTTCTCGTGCCCGGGTTCACCGTATCGAAATAATTTCATTCTTTCACCTCTAAAAATCCTTTCCTTCGTCATTCCCGCGAAAGCGGGAATCCAGTTTTTCTTTAGCGCTGTTCGTACAAAGCAAAAATCAAAATGGATTCCCTCTTGCGCGGGAATGACGGCTGGGCGGCGGGTGGTTAACCGGCCCACCCGCCGTCGATGACGTGCGTGGTGCCCGTGGTGAACGAGGATTCGTCGGACGCGAGATAGACGACCAGCGCCGCGATCTCCTCGGCCTCGCCGAGCCGGCCCATCGGCTGGCGGTCGGTGAAGCTTTTCCAGACCTGCTGCTCGTCGCCGCCCATCGCCTTCACGCGCTGCGCGAGCGAGGGCGTCTTCACCGTGCCCGGACAGATCGCGTTGCAGCGGATGCCGCGCGCGACGTAATCGGCGGCGATCGCCTTGGTCAGCCCGATCACGGCGGCCTTGGTCGCGCTGTAGGCGAAGCGGTTCGGCACGCCTTTGATGCTGGAGGCGACCGAGGCCATGTTGATGATGCTGCCGCGGCCGCGTTCGAGCATGCCCGGCAGCACCGCCTTGCAGGTGTGGAACATCGCATCGACGTTGATCGCGAACGAGCGCTTCCAGCCCGCCTCGTCGGTGTCGAGGATGCTGCCCGCGTGCACGTAGCCGGCGCAGTTGAACAACACGTCGATCTGCGCATTCGCCGCGACGAGCGCGGCGATCTGCGCCGGATCGGTCACGTCGAGCACGGCCGTGCCGATCGCGGCGTTCTCGGCCGCGAGCGCGGCGAGCGCCGCCGCGTCGATGTCGGTCGCGATCACGCTCGCGCCCTCGCGCGCGCAGGCCAGCGCGCTCGCGCGGCCGATGCCCGCGCCGGCGGCGGTGATCAAACAGCGTTTTCCCTTCAGTCTTCCGTCCATCTCGCACCTTCAAGCGTATAAAAGTGGAAAGTCACGCCGGCAACACCGCGTCGCGCGCGAGCAGGCCGGCGTCCTGCAGCCGACGCCACAGCGTTGCCGGAATCG
>DAIMZS010000056.1:0-1451 GCA_036733825.1 Rudaea sp. | reverse complement strand
TAGCGGCCGGCGAGCATGACGCAGTCGAGTTCGAAGCGCGGCAGAATCTCCAGGCCGACCTCCTGCTCGTTGACGCCGATGCCGATCGCGCCGACCAGCTTTTCCTCGCGCAGCCGCGCCATTTCCGGCAGCGCCTCGTCGAGCGCCTGCGCGAGCATCGGCACGTGCCGCTCGCCGTGGGTCAGCCGGCCGACGTCGTGCAGCAGAAGAATGTCGACGCGGTCCAGACGCAGGCGGCGCAGGCTCGATTCGAACGAGCGGCGCACGCCGTCGCGGCTGTAGTCGAACACCGCGCGGGTTCCGGACACGGCGAAGCCGTCGTTGATCGCTGCGCCGCGTTCGGCATCGGATTCGATGAGCCTGCCGACTTTCGTCGAGACGACGAACTCGCCGCGCGGCCAGCGCGCGAACGCCTCGCCGAGCCGGCGCTCGGACAGACCGTGACCGTAGAACGGCGCGGTATCGAAGTAGCGGATGCCGCGCCGCCACGCCTGGGCGAGCGCCGCCTGCGCGTCGTCGTCGCTGACTTCAGCGTACAGATTGCCGATCGGCGCCGCTCCGAATCCGAGCGGCCCCAGCGGCATGTTTTCAGCGGTGTCGATTGGCGGCATGAGCAGAATGGCTTAAACGGACAGGGAAAGATTCCGAGTGACGTTTATGTCATATATGAACATAGATTGTATATGCAAAACAAATTTGCCGCCAAAACGGAACCGGGGTTTACCGGCTCATGGCCCGCCGCTCGCGCTTCTGGCCGGCATAGCTCGCCGGCGGCTGGCCGGTCAGCCGCCGGAAATCGTTGGTGAAATGCGCCTGGTCGAAATAGCCCAGATCCTGGGCCAAGTCGCTCAACCCTATGCCTTTCTGGTCGGCCAAACGCTGCAGCGCCTCGTAAGTGCGGTAGCGCTTGATGACCCAGCGCGGGCTGGCGCCGACATAGCGGAAGAACAGACGTTGCAAGGCCCTTTCCGGGGTGTCGATCCGCTGCGCCAGCTCGGCGACGCGGGTCAGCGCCGGATCGTCGACGATCTCCTGCACGGCGCGCCGCGCCAGTTCTGCCTTGGCGTCGGGCGCCGGGGCGTGTGTGCGCAGAAAAGCGCTCGCCGCCGCGACCATGGCGCGATCGCCGCCGGCTTCCAGGATCTGCGTTTCGATCTCAGTGGCGCCGGCGAATATCTCGGCGGCGGGAACGAACGTGTCGGCGATCGCGCCCACGGGCTGCTTTAGAAACGGAAAGAAAACGCCGGGATGGAATTTCACTCCGAAGATGCGGCACGAGCCCTGCAATTCGCGCACGAATCGATGCAGCTGCACGCCGTAGATGCGCGACCGGCCCGGCGCAAAAACCAGGTGCACCGCCGGATGCGGCAGCAATTCGCGTTTCTGCGCGGCGACGCGCGGAAAGCGCCAGCTCTCTATCCAGAAATAGTCGACCCAGGGCGCGAGGTCGG
>DAIMZS010000055.1:12355-13965 GCA_036733825.1 Rudaea sp. | reverse complement strand
GTGGCGTACGACTTCTGAAAAATGCAGGCTGTCTCCGCGCCGGGCAGCGGATGCCCGGCGTTTTTTTTGTGGACGCCGGGCGTCTTGTGTAGCCTGCTGTCTTGATTCGAAGACGGTGACGACATGACGCTGCAGCCAGACGCCCCAGTTCCGCAGAATGCACCGCAACCTCCGCTTTCGCGCACGGCTGCGCGCATGCTGGCGCGCGCGAAGGAGGAATGGGAGCGCCGCGATTTCGCCGCGGCGGAACATTCGCTGTCCAATGTGCTGGCTCTGGCGCCCCATGACCTGACCGCCGTCCGCATGCTCGGCATGGTGCTGCAGCGCCTGGGCCATCACGCCCGCGCGATCGACTGCTTCCGCCGCGTGCTGGTGCGGTATCCCGACGACGCGGACATGCACATCTGCCTCGGCATTGCGCTGCACGAACGCGGCGAAGCCGACGAGGCCGTGAGGCATCTGCGCCAGGCCTGCGAGCTTGCGCCGCGCTCCGCATCGGCCTGGTTCAACCTCGGCGAAGCGCTCGTGCAGCAGGTGCATACCGAGGAAGCCGTCGCCGCGCTGCGCCGTGCGCTTGAGCTCGATCCCGCGCATGTTTCCGCGCGATTGTCGTTGTCCAAGGCGCTGGCGAGCCTCGGCGAGGTCGACGCCGCGGTCGCGGGATTCCGCGACGTATTGCGACGCGATCCCGGCAACGCCGAAGGATGGTTCGGCCTGTCGAATCTCAACACGGTCCGTTTCGATGCCGCGGACATCGCCTTACTGCAGAGCGCCTTGGCGCGCCCGAACTTGTCGCCGCGCAACAGCGAATTGCTCGGTTTCACCTATGCGAAGGCGCTGGAAAACCAGGGCGACTACGCACAAGCCTTCGAGCAGTTCCGCATCGCCAATGCCTCGCGCCGCCGGCGGGTGAAATGGGACGCGGCGGGGGAGCGCAAACGCATAGAAGAGATCCAACGCGTATTTGCAAACGGAACACCCGCGCCGCTGGACGACAGTCTCGGCGGCGAAGTCATCCTGATCGTCAGCATTCCGCGCTCCGGTTCGACCCTGGTCGAGCAGATTCTCGCCTCGCATCCGCAGGTCGCGGGCGCGAACGAGATCAAGGACATGACCGAGGTGATCGACGCGGAAACCGCGCGCCGTCATTCGGCGTTCCCACTGTGGGTGGCCGATGCCACCGCGGAAGACTGGCAGCGTCTCGGCCGCGAATATCTCGCGCGCACCGCGCGCTGGCGCGAGTCCAAGCCGCGGTTCACCGACAAGAGTCTGCTGAGCTGGTATCTCGTCGGCGCGGCGCTGGCGATGCTGCCGGCGGCGCGAGTGGTGGTCATTCGGCGCGATCCGGTGGAAACCTGCCTGGCCTGTTTCCGCCAGCTTTTCAGCGAGAGGAGTGCATTCGCCTGCGATCTCGACGAGCTGGCCGACTACTGCATCGATTTTTTGCGCCTCACGCGTTTCTGGCGCGAGCAATATCCCGATCGTGTGCTCGACCTGGCATATGAAAATCTGCTCGCCGAACCCGAGGCCGAGATTCGCCGCCTGCTCGATTTCTGCGAGCTGCCGTTCGACGCCGCTTGCCTCAATTTCCACAAGACACCGCGCGCCGT
>DAIMZS010000055.1:5597-12255 GCA_036733825.1 Rudaea sp. | reverse complement strand
TCTCTGCTCAACGGCATCATCGTCGCGACGAACGAGGCCGCCGTTTCGCCGTTCGACCGTGGCTTCCTGTTCGGCGACGGCGTCTACGAAGTCGCGCCCGTTTACGGCGGCAAGCCTTTTCGTCTGGAGGCCCATTTCGAACGATTGGAATCGGGCTTGGATGCGCTCGGGATCGCCAATCCGCATCCGCGTGCGCGTTGGATCGAACTCGTGTACGAGCTCATCGCCGCGAACGGCGGCGGCGACATGGGCATCTATCTCGAAGTCACGCGCGGGGTCGGGCGCGGCCGCGACTTCCTGCCCGAAGCGCACATGCGGCCGACGGTGTTCGGCTTCTGCTGGCGCTTGGGCGCGTCGTCGCCGCGCGGCATCGCGGCCGTCACGCTCGAGGACATCCGCTGGTCGCGCTGCGACATCAAATCCATCGCGCTGCTCGCGCCCGTGCTGCTGCGCATGGAAGCGCACCGGCGCGGCGCCGATGAAGCGATTCTGGTGCGCGGCGATGTGCTCGCCGAAGGCAGTTCGAGCGCCGTGTTCCTCGTGAAGGACGGGCGCATCGCGACGCCGCCGGCCAGCCGCGAGCGCCTGCCGAGCATCACGCGCCTGGTCGTCGGCGACGTGCTCGATGCGCTCGGTCTGCCGCTGGAGGTGCGCGAGGTGCCGCGCGGCGAATTGTCCACGGCGGACGAAATCTGGATCGCAAGCTCAACCCGCGAAGCGCTGCCGGTCACCTCGCTCGACGGCAAAGCGGTGGGAACGGGCGAGCCGGGTCCGGTCTGGCGGCGCGTGTTCGACGAATTCCAGGCGCTGAAGAAGCGCGAAGCGGGCTGATCATTTCCAGCCGTTGATGAAGAACGTGATCACGATGGCGTTGGTGAAATCGATGAAAAACGCGCCCACCAGCGGCGCGACCAGGAAAGCCCGCGGCGCCGGTCCGAAACGTTCGGTCAGCGAGTCCATCACCGCCATCGCGTTGGCGGTGATGCCGAGCATGAATCCGGTGAAGCCGCCGGCCATGACGGCGGCATCGTAGTCGCGTCCCATCAGCTGCAGCAGCGGCCAGCAGCAGAACGCCAGGACCACGATCGCTTGCACGCCGACGTTGACGAGGAGCGGCGTCGCCACGCCGGCGAGCTCCCACAAATGCAGATCCATCAGCGCGACCGCGAGGAACAGCGAAAGGCAGGCGCTGCCGATCGTGTCGATGCTGGACAATGACAAGTCGAACGCGCCGAAACGGTCGTCGAGGTTGCGGATCACTGCGCCGACGAGCATGGCGCCGATATAGCTCGGCAAGGTCAGGTTGAACGCACCGAGCGCCTCGCTGATCCATGCGCCGATGCCCATGGCGACCAGAAGCAAGACGAGGCTGCGAAGACCGCGATGAGCCCGTTCGCTTGCGCCGCTCGCATCTATCGCCGGCGACGCAAGCGCCGTCGATGCGACGTCTTCTTCGTTCGTCACGGATCGCGCACGCACGAGTCCGTGACGCTCGATCAGCATCGTCGCCAGCGGCGCGCCGAGGATGGAGCCGCTGACGATTCCCGCCATCGCGGAAGCCAGCGCGATGCTCTTCGCGCCGACGACGCCGGCCTGTTCGAACAGCGGGGCAAACGCGAGCCCCGTGGCGGGGCCGCCGGCGAGCGTCGCCGATCCGGCGACCACACCGAACAGCGGCGGCAGGCCGAAGGCCTTGGCCACGCCGATGCCGATGAGGTTCTGCACCACGGCGAGGAATGTGGCGAGGCCGAGAAACAACGCCACCTGGCGGCCGCTGATCTTGAGCAAAGCCAGACTTGCGTTGAATCCGATGCTGGTGAAGAACGCGATCATCAGCGGCCGTTCCAGCGTCGTGTCGAACTGCACCGGCACGATGTTCCACTGCCGGCAGGCCAACAGCGCGAACGCGACGAGCAGGCCGCCGATCACCGATGCGGGGATGTTGAAGCGCGCAAGCTGCGGCAGCCGCCGGCGAACGGCGTAGCCGGCGAGAAGGCACAGGCCGCCGGCGGCCAACGTCTGGATCGGATCGAGCATCAACATGCGCCTTCCTCTCTCGGCGACGATGGTGGCGACATTCTTGAATTGACTCTCAGCGCCCCGGACCGAGCATAGACAGCGGTGCGCGCAAGCCACCAATGAAAAGACCGGCACGAGGCATAACCGCACGTTGTGGATGCCGCTCTCCTGCGCATGCCTGCTAGCGCTGCGCGAGCATTCGCTGCGCCAGCTGCCGCACCAGGTCGAGGAATCGTTTCTGCACCGCATCCAGCGGATTGTCGGGGCGGTGCATCGCATACAGCACGACGTCGAGATGCGGTTTCAGCGGGCGCATCTGCACGCTGTTCGTCCCGCCGCAGCGCGCAGTGAACGGATCGACCAGAGCGAGACCTTCGCCCTTCGCGACGAGAGAATGCGCGAGCTGATACGTCTGCACCGACACCGCAATCCGCGGCGCCGGCTCGAGCTTGGCCAAGTGGCTCTGCAGCATGCTGCCGAGCGCGTCGCGCACGGTGATGCCGATCATCGGCTGATTGGCCAGCGCCGCGATCGACAGCGGCTGCGCCAATTCCGCCTCGGGCCACCAGCCCGGCGGAGCGATCACCATGACCTGGCCGCGGCACAGCACTTTCTGGCGCAGGGTCTGGTGGCCGGTGTCCTGCAGCGTGAGTCCGATGTCGGTGTCGCGCAGCGTCAGCGATTCGCACATTGCCGCCGAGTGCTGCGTGGACAATTCGGCGGTCACCGCGGGAATGGCTTTGCGCAACAGCGAGACCGCGTTCGCCAGCAGGGTCAGCGCCAGCGTCGGCGTGCAGGTCACGCGCAGCGGACGGTCGCCCGGCTGGCTCATGTTTTTGGTGAGACGTTCCAGGTCGTGCACGTCCTGGATGATTTTTTCGATGCGGTTGCGCAGCAGCAAGGCCTGCGGGGTCGGCTGCAGACGTCCGCGCACCCGGCTGAACAAGGCGAAGCCGAGCCGGTCTTCCGCGTGCTGCAACGCCTTGCTGGCGGCCGGCTGCGAGATGTTCAGCAGCTTCGCCGCTCCGGTGATGCTGCCGGTGGTCAGCACGGCGTGGAAGAGTTCGATGTAACGCAAATGCATGTCGATTCCCCATCTCTTTTTTTTGGTGACGCTGCGCTGGAGTCCAGCACAATTGCGGGGAATAAGGCAAACCGGTGACGCGGGCGAGCCGTGCGGCGGCGCCGGACGAAACGACCACAACCCTGAGTTATGCCTCGTGCCTGTCTTTTCATTGGTGGCTGACGCGTGCCGATGGTTATGCTCCTCGCACCTCTCGACGCCGGACGGATTCCGATGCGCAGCCTCAATTCCCTGATCGATCACGGAGCAGCAGCCGGCGAGGCCCGTTGGGGTCCGCCTTACCTGTTGTACCTGGGCGGCGCGGGCGATGAATTGACCATCAAGACCGCCCGCGGTCTGGCGCATTGGCGCCCCGAGTGGTGCCTCGGCCAGCAGCGGCGCAGCGATTGCCGGCAGACGCTGGGCCTGCCCGACATGACGCCGGTGCAGGCCAAGGCCGCCGGCGTCGATACGATGGTGATCGGCACGGCGAACGCCGGCGGCGTCATGGCGCCGGAGACGGTGGCCGACATCGTCGAAGCATTGGAATCCGGCCTCAACGTGATCGCCGGCCTGCACCAGAAGCTGCGCGACAACGCGGAGATCGTGGCCGCGGCGCGGCGCAACGGCCGCGTCTTGTTCGACGCGCGCGAATCCACGCGCCACATTCCGGTCGGCAACGGCCGCCGGCGCGCGGGCCGGCGGCTGCTGACGGTGGGCACCGATTGTTCGGTCGGGAAAATGTATACCACGCTCGCGCTCGAGCGCAGCATGCGCCAGCGCGGTTTGGCTGCGGATTTTCGCGCCACCGGCCAGACCGGCATTTTCATCGCGGGCGACGGCATTCCCGTCGACGCGGTGATTTCCGATTTCATTTCCGGAGCGGCCGAGTTGATTTCGCCGGCGCGCGACGACGGCGGATGGGATCTCATCGAAGGGCAGGGCTCGTTGTTCCATCCCTCCTACGCCGGTGTTTCGCTCGGCCTGCTGCACGGCGCGCAGGCCGACGCGCTGGTGCTGTGCCATGAACCCACGCGCAGGCATATGCGCGGACTGGCCCATTATCCGATTCCCGACCTGAAGCTGTGCCTGGAAGCCAATCTCGCCGCTGCGCGCCTGACCAGTCCCGGAGTCCAGGCCGTCGGCGTCGCGCTCAACACCTCCAATCTCCCCGAGCGGCAGGCGCTCGCCGCCTGCCGCGAGATCAGCGATCGGCTCGGCCTGCCTTGCCAGGATCCGGTCACCATGGGCGTCGAGGTCATCGTGGACAACTTGCTTTCATGCTGCGCGGGCTGAGCATCCGGCCTCGCGTCCTGCCGTTGCATTCGCCGTTCCGCATCTCGCGCGGCGTCAAGCATGCGGCGGACGTGGTGACGGTGGAGATCGAGCAGGCGGGCTGCGTCGGGCGCGGCGAATCCGTTCCTTACGCGCGCTACGGCGAATCCGTGGCGGCGGTGATCGATGAAATGCAGGCGCTGCGCGAAGACCTGTGCGCGGGCATGGGAAGAGACGAATTGCAGATGCGCCTGGGGCCGGGCGCCGCGCGCAATGCGCTGGATGCGGCGTTGTGGGACCTCGAATCGCGAATAAGCGGTGTGCCGGTCTGGAGCCGGCTGGCGCGGCCGCCGCCCGCGCCGCTGATCACCGCGCTGACCGTGGTCATCGATACGCCGCAGGCGATGGAAGAGGCGGCCTCGCGCATCGCCGATGCGGGACTGATCAAGATCAAGGTCGACGCCGATGATCCGATCGCGCGCATCGAAGCCGTGCGCCGCGCGGCGCCCTCGGCGAAACTTATCGTCGATCCCAACGAAAGTTGGACGATCGATATTCTGCGCGAGGTCGAGCCGGCGCTCGAGAGCCTGTCCGTCGATTTGCTGGAACAACCGCTGCCCGCGGACGCCGATGACGCACTGCTGGATTTCTCGAGCCGGATTCCGATCTGCGCGGACGAGGCCTGCCACACGGCCTCGGACTTGCCCGCGCTGGCCGGCCGCTATCAAGCGGTCAACATCAAACTGGACAAGACCGGCGGCCTGACCGAGGCGTGGCGATTGCTGCGCGCGGCGAAGGCGCAAGGTTTCAAGATCATGGTCGGCTGTATGGTGTGCTCGTCTCTGGGAATCGCGCCGGCGCTGGAGATCGCGCGCGAGGCGGACTTCGTCGATCTCGACGGCCCGTTCTGGCTGGCGAACGATTCTCCAAACGGCGTCGGTTTTCAGGGAGGCTGGCTGACGCCGCCGTCCGCCGGTTTCTGGGGCGGATGAGCGCCGCTCGCGGCGTCGATGTTCGGGATCAGCGATGCCTCATTCGCGTTGCTAAAACCATTTTCCGTTCGATGAGGATGCAACAAATGTTCGAGTCAAACGTCGGGCGATTCTTCTCACAGCGCTCCGTCCCGCCGACGCGGCGGCGTCGTTGCGGAGCGACCCGGCTCGCGCTGGCCGCGGCCAGCGCCGCATTCAGCACGTTGGTCGGCGCCGGCGGCACCTCGACGTCTCCCGCGATCGCCAACGCGCCGGCCGAAACGCGCGAAGCCTTGACCAAGGTCAAACCGGTCTCCGGCGAACACGGCATGGTGGCCAGCGCACAGCATTACGCGACGATGGCCGGCGTCGACATCCTCAAGCAGGGCGGCAATGCGATCGATGCGGCCGTGGCCGTCGGCTACGCCGAGGCCGTGGTGCATCCGTGCTGCGGCAACATCGGCGGCGGCGGCTTCATGACGATCCATCTCAAGGACGGCCGCAATCTATTCCTCAATTTTCGCGAGAAGGCACCGGCGAAAGCGACGCCGACGATGTTCCAGGACGCCGACGGCAACGTCGTCCCGAATCGCAGCACCGATTCTTATCTCGGCGTCGGCGTGCCCGGCACAGTGATGGGATTGAACGAGGCGCTCGAAAAATACGGCACGCTGCCGCTGAAGCAGGTGATCGCGCCCGCGATCAAGCTCGCGCGCGAGGGCTACGTGCTCGAGCAGGGCGATGTGAACATTCTCAACGACAGCGTCGACGACTTCGCCAAGCACCCGAACGTCGCAGCCATTTTTCTCCATCAAGGCAAACCGTTCGTCGCCGGTCAGCGCCTGGTGCAGACGCAGTTGGCGCACACGCTGGAACAGATCGCCGAGGGCGGCACCGACGCGTTCTACAAGGGTCCGATCGCGCACGCCGTGGTCGAGGCCAGCCGGGCCAACGGCGGCATCCTCTCGCTGCAGGATTTCGCCGACTACAGCGTGCAGTGGGACACGCCGATCCAGTGCGACTACCACGGCTACACGATTCTTTCCGCCCGCCCGCCGAGTTCCGGCGGCACGACGCTGTGCGAGATCGCGCAGATCATCCAGCCGTATCCGTTCGCCAAGTGGGGTTACGGTTCGGTCAACGCGGTGCACTACTTCGCCGAAGCCGAGCGTCGCGCGTTCGCCGATCGCAACACTTATCTCGGCGATCCGGCGTTCGTGCACAATCCCATCGACGAATTGATTTCGCCCGCGCACGCGGCGAAGCTGCGCGCCACGATACGGCCCGACAAAGCCACGCCTTCGTCCGAGATCAAAGGCGAACTCGGCGC
>DAIMZS010000055.1:0-5497 GCA_036733825.1 Rudaea sp. | reverse complement strand
CCCGGCAACGCCACCATCATCTCGACCACGCTGCAAAGCATCGTCGACGTGGTCGACTTCGGCATGAACGTGCAGCAGGCCGTGAATGCGCCGCGTATGCACCAGCAGTGGTATCCGGACGAGATCTGGATCGAAAGCGGCATGGTCACGCCGCAGACGCAGAAGAAACTCGAAGCGATGGGCTACAAATTCAAGGCAGTTCACGCGATGGGCGCCGACGAGGCCGTTCTGATGAATGCGAAGACCGGCCGCATGGAAGGTGCCAACGACCGGCGCCGTCCCGCGGGTCTGGCGGCGGGCGATTGATCCGTGGCCATGAACGCGAAGACTTTGCCGCAAACCGCAGACGATATGACCGGCGCCGCAGACGCGTTGCTCGACGGCGTCGACCTGCCGGCGTTGGCGCGAAAAGTCGGCACGCCGTGCCATGTCTATTCCGCCACGATGATCCGGCAGCGGATCGAAGCTTTGCGCACGGCCTTGCGCGGGCTCAACGCGCTGGTGTGCTACGCAACCAAGGCCAACAGCAACGTCGCGATTCTGCAGCTGATGGCGGAGGCGGGATTCGGCGCCGACATCGTTTCCGCCGGCGAAATGCAGCGCAGCTTGCGCGCCGGTATTCCGGCGGAACGCATCGTGTTTTCCGGCGTCGGCAAAAGCGCCGAGGAGATCGCCGAGGCGCTGGCCGCGGGCATCGCCCGCTTCAACGTGGAATCCGAAGACGAACTCCACCTGCTGCAGCGCGAAGCGGCGGCGCGCAACGTGGTCGCGCACGCCGCGGTGCGCATCAATCCTGACGTCGACGCGCTTACCCACGCGAAGATTTCCACGGGCAAATCGGAGAACAAATTCGGCGTCGGCATCGACGAGGCGCGCCGATGGTTCGCCGCGAGCGCGCCGTTGACACATGTGCGTCTGGACGGGCTGCACGTGCATATCGGTTCGCAGTTGCTGACGCTCGATCCCATTCGTACGGCCTTGCAGCGCGTGGCTGCGTTCTGGCGCGAACTGACCGCGGCCGGCCATGCGATCGAGAGCATCGATGTCGGTGGCGGCCTCGGCGTGTGCTATCGCCCCGATCGCGATCGGCCGATTGCGGTGGAGGATTACGTCGATGTTATTCGTCGCGAACTGGCCGGCTTCGGCGGCCGCCTGCTGCTCGAACCGGGGCGCTGGCTCGTGGCTGAAGCCGGTGTGCTGCTGACGCGCGTGATCCGCATCAAGCCCGGCCGGCAGCGGACGTTCCTCGTCGTCGACGCGGCCATGACCGAATTGCTGCGGCCGAGCCTGTACGACGCCTGGCACGACATCGTGCCGGTGACGAACGAGTCTCGTCCTCGACAGGTTTACGATATCGTCGGACCGGTGTGCGAGACCGGGGATACCTTCGCCGTCGACCGCGAACTGGCGCAATGCGAGGCCGGCGATCTGCTGCTGATCCGGACCACGGGCGCCTACGGTGCTTCGATGGCGTCGACCTATAATTCGCGGCCGCTGGCTGCGGAGGTGTGGGTCGACCGGGGCCGCTATGCCGTGGTGCGGCAGCGGCAGACCCTCGACGAGCTGCTCGCCGGCGAGCGGCCGGTGCGGGAATGGGAGAGCGCATGAGGAGTTTCGTCAAATCCGTCTTGCTGGCCTGCGCGCTTTGCGGCACCGCCGCGCCGGCGTTCGCGGCGGATGCGGAAGCACGCAGCGATTACGACCGCATCGTCGATGCCGTGGTCGCGCGCTATCACTTGCCGGGCATCGCCGTCGGCGTGATCGACGACGGCAAGGTGGTGTACGCGCGCACGCAGGGGAACCTCGCCTCCGGCAAACCGATGGATGCGGACACGCTGTTCCAGATCGCTTCCAACAGCAAGGCGATGACGTCCACGTTGCTCGCGCGCCTCGCGCAGCAAAAAAAATTGCGCTGGGACGATCTGGTCACCAAGTTCCTGCCGGCGTTCCGCATGTACGATCCGTGGGTGACGGCGAACATGCAGGTCGGCGATCTGCTCGTGCATCGCAGTGGTCTGCCCGAGGGCGCCGGCGATCTGATGCTGTGGCCGACGCCGAATCAGTTCACGCCCGACGACGTCGTCGCCGGCCTGCAGTATCTCAAACCGGCTTACAGCTTCCGCGCGGGCTACGCCTACGACAATACGCTGTACATCGTCGCCGGCCAGGTCGCGGCGGCGGCGGGCGGCGCGCCGTACCCGGAGCTGATGCGCCGCGAGATCTTCCAGCCGCTGGGCATGAACCGCTGCCAGATCGGCACCTGGAACCGCGATGAAGTCGGCAACGTCGCCGACGCGCATCTCTGGCACGATCACCGCTACGTGCTGCAGACGGCGCACGGAGCGATCGTGCAGCCCGCCGCGATGGATGCGGCCGGCGGTGTGCGCTGCAGCTTGAACGACATGTTGACCTGGGCGATGAACTGGCTGGCGCCGACGCCGAAACAATTGGACTGGCTTTCGCCGGAACAGCGGCGCAAGGAATGGACCGCGTACACGCCGATGCCGATCTCCCAGCGCCGCCGCGAGTGGGACGGCACGCTGTTCTACGGCTACGGTTACGGCTGGCGCATCGCCGACATCGACGGGCAGATGACCGTATCGCACACCGGCACGCTGTCGGGCATGTACTCGGCGATGCTGCTGCTGCCGCTGCGCAAGAGCGGTTTCGTCGTTCTGATCAACGCGGACGCCGACCACGCGCGCAGCGTGCTGATCGAAACGCTGACCAAGCATTTCACCGCGCCGGACAAGGCGCGCAGCGTGGCCAGCTATGCCGACGAACTGGAGCACGAGGAGCAGCAGCAACACGCCTCGCACATTCCCGACACGTCCTCGCGCAAACCCGCGACGGCGGCGGACCTGAAGGCGCAGCTCGGCGTGTGGCGCGATCCGTGGCTCGGCGCAGTGCGCATCTGCGCGCAAGGCAAGGCCGTGCGTTTCGCTGCGCTGAAATCGCCGCTGCTGGCAGGACAGATCATGCGCGTCGGCAATCGCTACCTTGTGCATTGGGATCGCGACGATATCGAAGCCTGGCTGCGTTTTCCGGAGCAGTCCGGCGGTACGCTGCGTATGGCCAAGGTCGATCCGGACGGCGACTTCAGTTCCGACTTCGAAGACCTGGCTTTCACTCGACACGGAAATTGCGAATAGGGGGAGCCTTAAAAGGTCGTCAATAGCGGATTGTTCAGATCTTTCCGAACGGAGCGACATCCATGATGCGCAGAAGTTTCTTGTTCACCTTGGCTTGGTCAGCACTCGCGGTTTGCTCATACGCAGAATCCGCGCCGCCGAGCGATGCTCGCATCGACGCATTGATGAGCCGCTACCGCGGCGACGTCGCCGGCGCCTCGCTGATCGTCGTCAAGGATGGCAAGCCGATCGTCCGCCGCGGCTTCGGCTACGCGAATCTGGAAGAGCACATCAAAGCCGGGCCTGAGACCAACTATCGCCTGGCCTCGATCACCAAACAATTCACCGCCGCCTGCATCCTGCTGCTGAAGCAGGACGGCAAACTGCGGCTCGACGATCCCGTGCGCAAATGGCTGCCGGAACTTCCCGCCAGCGACGGCAAGATCACGGTCCTCCATCTGCTGACGCACACCAGCGGGCTGATCGACTACGAAGATCTGGTGCCGCCGGACCGCAAGACGCAGCTGGACGACGCCGACGTATTGCGCATGATCGCCGCGCAGCAGCGGCTCTACTTCGAGCCCGGCAGCGCGCATCGCTACAGCAACGGCGCCTTCGTGCTGCTCGGCTTGATCGTCGAGCGCGTTTCGGGCATGGGGCTCGCCGATTTCATGAAGAAGCGCATTTTCCAGCCGCTCGGCATGGATGGCACGTTGATGTACGAGCACGGCCACGGCCCCGAGGCGACCCATCGTGCCTACGGCTACAGCGAGAGCGCCGGCAAGTGGACGCGCACCGACCAGGACATCACCAGCGCCACGCGCGGCGACGGCGGCATCTATTCGTCTGTCGACGATCTGGCGAAGTGGGATGCGGCGCTGTATACCGACAAACTGCTGAACGCGGATTCGCGCAAGCTGGCGTTTACGCCCACCGAACCGCTCGCCGATCCCGACGTCGATTACGGTTTCGGCTGGCGTCTCAGCGGCGACACCATATGGCACTCGGGCGAAAGCATCGGATTTCGCAACGTGATCATCCGTTGGCCGAAACAGCATCTTGCCGTCATCCTGCTCAGCAATCGCAACGACTTCCAGCCTTATCCGTTGGCGCTTACCATCGGCGAGTTGTCCCTGGATCGGTGAGACGCGCATTGCCTCAAGGCAATGAGGCGGAACGCCCGGAGAGTTTGATGCGCTCGAAGACGGATTTCGCCGATCTCGAGGTCGGTTACGACATTCCCGCTGTGCCCGGTATGGATGAGGCAGACATCCAAACACCTTGCCTGATCCTCGACCTGGATGCGCTCGAGCGCAACATCAGGAAGATGGGCGAGTACGCGAAAGCCCACGGCATGCGTCTGCGCAGCCACGGCAAAATGCATAAGTCGGTCGACGTGCAGAAACTGCAGGAGCGTCTGGGCGGCGCAGTCGGCGTCTGCTGCCAGAAAGTTTCCGAGGCCGAGGTTTTTGTGCGAGGCGGCATCCGCGACATTCTCGTTTCGAACGAGGTGCGCGAACCGACCAAGATCGACCGGCTGGCGCGCCTGCCGAAGGTCGGCGCGCGCATCACCGTCTGCGTCGATGACGCGGCGAATGTGTCCGAGCTGTCAGACGCCGCGCAGAGGTATGGCACGACGCTGGAATGCCTCGTCGAGATCGACTGCGGTCAGGGTCGCTGCGGCGTCGGAACGGCAAGCGAGGCGATCGACATCGCCCGAGCCATCCACGCCGCTGCAGGCTTGAGGTTTGCCGGCGTCCAAGCTTATCAAGGCAGCATGCAGCACCTGGAAAACTACGCCGACCGCAAGGCGAAACTCGATGCGGCCATTGCGGTGACGAAAACCGTGGTCGAGGCGCTGCAAGCCGCCGGGTTGAATCCCGAACTCGTCTCGGGCGGCGGCACGGGTTCGTACTACTTCGAATCCAATTCCGGCGTTTACAACGAACTGCAATGCGGCAGCTACGCCTTCATGGATGCGGACTATGGACGCATCAAGGACCAGCACGGAAACCGCATCGACGGCGGCGAATGGGAAAACGCGCTCTTCATTCTGACCTCGGTGATGAGCCATGCCAAACCGGATCGGGCCGTCTGCGATGCGGGACTCAAGGTCCAGTCGCTCGACAGCGGTCTTCCCGTCATTTACGGCCGCGACGACGTGAAATACATCGGCGCCTCCGACGAACACGGAACGATCGAAGACGAGCGTGGGGTTCTGCGCATCAACGAAAAGCTGCGGCTCGTTCCCGGCCATTGCGATCCGACCTGCAACCTGCACGACTGGTACGTCGGCGTGCGCAACGGCAAGGTCGAAGTAGTCTGGCCGGTTTCGGCGCGCGGAAAATCCTACTGATGCCGGTCGC
>DAIMZS010000054.1:0-14119 GCA_036733825.1 Rudaea sp. | reverse complement strand
TCGTTCGGCGTCTTGCGCCGGCTCGCGCCTTCGACCATCGCGATCATGCGGTCGAGAAAGCTCTCGCCCGGGTTGCTCGTGATGCGCACGATGATCCAGTCGGACAGCACGCGCGTGCCGCCCGTCACGGAGCTGCGGTCGCCGCCGGACTCGCGGATGACCGGCGCGGACTCGCCGGTGACGGCGCTTTCGTCCACGGTCGCCGCGCCTTCGACGATTTCGCCGTCGCCGGGAATGAATTCGCCGGCGTTGATGATGACCAGATCGTCCTTGCGCAGATCGTTCGCCGAGCCGACGCTGACTGCATCGCGGCGGTCGAGCGAAGGAATTTTGTTCGCGACGACATCCTTGCGCGCGCCGCGCAACGACGCGGCCTGCGCCTTGCCGCGGCCTTCGGCGATCGCCTCGGCGAAATTCGCGAACAGCAGCGTGAACCACAGCCACAGCGCAACGCCGAGGATGAAGCCGGAAGGTGCTTCGCCCTGGCCGCCGAGCGCCTGGAACCACAGCAGCGTGGTCAGCACGCTGCAGACGAAGACGACGAACATCACCGGGTTGCGGAACTGCGCGCGCGGCGAGAGCTTTCTGAAGGCGTCGGCGATGGCGGGGATCAGAAGGCGCTTGTCGAGAGCGCTGGTTTGTGTCGTGCTCATAAAGTTTCCGAATGACGTCAAGTGCGTTTCCTTCTCCCTCCGGGAGAAGGTGGCGCGAAGCGCCGGATGAGGGTTCGATCCTGGTCAGACGTCGATCGAATCCCGGACCCTCACCCGTCGCGCTGCGCGCGCCGACCTCTCCCGGAGGGAGAGGTGGAGAATCTCAATGGCTGAGCGCCATCAACTGCTCCGCAATCGGCCCCAGCGCGAGCGCAGGCAAAAACGTCAGCGCGCCGATCACGATCACCGTGCACGCGAGCAGCACGACGAACAGCGGCGTGTGCGTCGGCAGCGTGCCGGCCGATTCGGGAACGTGTTTCTTCGCCGCGAGCGAACCGGCGATCGCGAGCATGCCGATCGCGAGCGGGAAGCGCGCGAGGAACATGCAGATGCCGAGCAGCACGTTCCAGAACGGCGTATTCACCGACAGGCCGCCAAACGCGCTGCCGTTGTTGTTCGACGCCGACGACAGCGCATAGAGAATCTCGCTGAAGCCGTGGATACCGGGGTTGGATATGCCCGCCACGCCGGCCGGCGCGAGCACGGCGACCGCGGTGCCGACGACGACGAGCGCGCACGGAATCAGCACGACGAGGCTCGCCATCTTCATCTCGTAGGCCTCGATTTTCTTGCCGAGATATTCCGGCGTGCGTCCGACCATCAGTCCGGCGATGAACACCGCGACCACGGCGAACGCGAGCATGCCGTACAGGCCCGAGCCGACGCCGCCGAAGATGACCTCGCCGAGCTGGATCAGCCACATCGGCACGAGGCCGCCGAGCGGCGTGAACGAGTCGTGCATCGCGTTGACCGAACCGTTCGACGCGGCCGTCGTCGCCGTCGCCCAGATCGCCGAGTTGACGATGCCGAAGCGCGTTTCCTTGCCTTCCATGTTGCCGCCGGCCTGAAGTGCAGTCGCGCTTTGATCGAGATTCAGACCGGTGAGCGCGGGATTGCCGGCCTGCTCGGCCAGCGCGCAGCCGATCAGCAGCGGCACGAAGATCACGAACATCGTTGCGAGCAGTGCCCAGCCCTGGCGCCGGTCGCCGACCATCGCGCCGAAGGTGTAGCAAAGCGCGGCCGGCAGCAGCAGGATCGCGAGCACTTCGAGGAAGTTCGCCAGCGGCGTCGGATTCTCGTACGGATGCGCCGAGTTCGCGTTGTAGTAGCCGCCGCCGTTGGTGCCGAGCTGCTTGATCGCGATCTGCGAGGCGGCCGGGCCCAGCGGCAGCGACTGCTCGGTGACCGGCGATTCCTTCGTCACGTCTTTGCCGGCGGCATCTTTCTGCACGTTGCCGTCGGCGTCCTTGACCGTCTCGGTCGCGGTCGTCGCCTGCACGAGCGGCACGGTCTCGTAGGGTTTGAAGTTCTGCGGCACGCCCTGCCAGACCAGGATCACGGCGAGCACGAACGACAGCGGCAGCAACACGTACAGCGTGCTGCGCGTCATGTCGACCCAGAAGTTGCCGATGCCCTGTGCAGTCTTGCGCACGAAGCCGCGGATCAGCGCGATCAGCACGGCGATG
This sequence comes from Rudaea sp., assembly GCA_036733825.1. Taxonomy (GTDB): domain Bacteria; phylum Pseudomonadota; class Gammaproteobacteria; order Xanthomonadales; family Rhodanobacteraceae; genus Rudaea. The sequence goes on along the minus strand of DAIMZS010000054.1, from coordinate 11,940 downwards.
CCGGTCGCGGCGGAGAGGAAATTCTGCACAGCGAGGCCGAGCATCTGGGTCAGGTAACTCATCGTCGATTCGCCGCCGTAGCCTTGCCAGTTCGTATTCGTGGCGAAGCTGATCGCGGTGTTCATCGCCGAGTCGGCGCTGACCGCGTCGAAGTGCTGCGGATTGAGCGGCAGCCATGGCTGCACGCGCTGCAAGAGGTAGACGACGAGCAGGCCGAGCACGTTGAACACGAGCATGGCGACGGCGTAGCGCTTCCAGCTCATGTCCTCGTCGGCGCGTACGCTGCAGAGACGATAAAGCAGGCGCTCGATCGGCGCACCGAAACGCGTCACTCGATTGGGGGCGTCGGAAAACACCGCGGCCATGTAGGCGCCGAGCGGCTTGACGGTGAGCAGCAGCACGGCCAGATAGAGGCCGATCTGCAGCCAGGCATTCGCGGTCATTCGAACCACTCCGGTTTGAGCAGGGCGACGGTGAGATACAGGCTCAGCCCGAGCGCGATCGCGCCGGCGAACCAATAGAGCGCGCTCATCGCTTCGCTCCGTTTTTGCACAGGGCGAAGTACAAGCCGGTCAGGGTGAGCGCCATCGTGGCGACGACGACGAAGACAATCACGGCTTGATCTCCAGGAGCGCGCACAGGCGCAGGAAAGCGGCCGTCGAGCCGACGAGTGCGATCAACAACAGCAGATATAAAGCGTCCATAGCGGCAGCCGGTGTGAAGAGGCCGCCACTGTAGGTTTGCGCGAATAAGTAAGGTGTAGGAATTGGCCGCGATCGCGTAAAGATCGCGTAAAAATTGTCAGCAAAAAGAGCAGCCCGGTGCGGCTCGGGAAACGGCGTCCGTATCGCCGCTGCTGTCACCGGAATGAAACCTGCGCGCCCTCGCAGAAAATCTGCGTAAATGTGTGAAGTGGATCGGTTTTATTTCACGCAACAGCGAACCCCATCACGCCCATAAAAATTTCGTTTGTTTATGATCGGATCGTCTTCAGGTTTACATCGTCGTCGGGCTTTATAGGGGGGCGCGGCGCGATTTCAGGGGAAGTTTTGTATGGCGCCGTCTATCCCTACGTATGGTAGCTCCGCATCCGGCACGACGTCTGGCGCCTCGGAGAGCGAAGCCCCTCGCTCCGCAGACTCTTCCTCCTCTTACCGCACGGATCATTCCGCCACGTACGGCGAAGCCGGGCAGCAGCAGGACTGGTGGAGCCGCCTGAGCCACACATTGATCGATCTGCTGCGGCCGCTGTCGGCGCAGCTGTTCGAGAAACTCGACGACGCACTGTTCGACCGGTCCGGCTCGTCGTCCCCGCAGTTTTTCTTCGACAGTATGCGCATCCTGCGCAAGAACCGCGACGTTCTCACCCAGTCCTGGTTCGACCGCCTCGCGGACGGCTGGAACCATCTGCGCCCGCAGGCCCCCGGCGCTTTCCGTCCACGCCTGGTGTCGACCGACGGCGTCGCGGTCGACGCGAACGCCGGCCTGGCCCTCGTCGATGAGATGACTCTCGAGCGCAGTCTCGCTGTCGACAGCGCGGTCTCGCGCGGCGCGTCGCTGTGCCGCATGGAGCTGCCGCCGTTGCAGCATCGCCTGACCCTGCTGCGCAAAGGCGCACTGGTCGAGGCGGACGACATTCCTGCGGCGCCGCGCGCGCTGGCGCAGGCGTTCGCCCAATCCCTCGATGACATCCCCGGTTTGCCGGTCGAAGTGGCGCTCGTGGTCTTCAAGCTGTTCGACCGTGTCGTCATCACCGCCGTCGGCGCGATATGTCAGGAACTCAACCGTGTCCTCGCCCAAGGCGGCGTGGCGCCGCATTGGGTTTGGTCGGCGCCGGCGCGTCCCGCGAATTACCGCCCGATGCCGCCGCCGACACCGGCCGCCGCGACGACCGCTCCCATGCGGCCCGCGGCCGGATGGGAAGAGCAAATGTGGCTGGAGACGGTGCCGGCTCGCGACACGACGGTGGCGGAGCAGTTCGTCGATCCTGTCCACCGCGGCGGCGTTCCGCGTGATCTCGCGTATGCGCTGCAGGATTTTCAACCCGGCGTAGCCGTCGAGCAGTCTCGCTTGACCGCATCGGTTCGCGCACTGCTGGAGCATCGTCGTCTCGCTCGCCACGCTGCCTCGCATCCGCATGCTTCGGCCGCTGCCAATCCGGCGATTCCCGCCGGCAATCCGCTGGCAGGCCCGGGCTGGACTGCGCCGGTCCAGGCGCCGACGCCGCAGACGCTGGAACTGGAAACGCTGATGGAGGTGCTCGCCTCGCTGCCGCCGCCGGCGCTGCCCGCGTCCTGGGTCGGCGACGTCGAAGAGGAACGGTGGGATCCGGACCGCATCAAGCACGAGCTGCGCAGCACCCTGGACAGCCGGCTGCGCGAGAGCGCGGCGAACGCGCCGGCGGACGAACCCGCTGCCAAGCCGAAGGACATCGCCCTCGGTGCGCACGAAGACGTCATCGACATGGTGGCGTTGATGTTCACCTTCATCCAGCAGGACCAGGCGCTGCCGGCGGCCGTGCAGGCGCTGCTGTCGCGCTTGCAGCTGCCTTATCTGCGTCTGGCGCTGGTCGACGGCGACATGTTCGCCGACGCCAACCATCCCGCGCGCGTGCTGATGGATCGCTTGGCCGAAGTCGGCAAGGCGTGCACGCCGGGCAGCCCGATGCTGGCCGAAAGAATGTTGCGCATGCACGCGCTGGTCGGGCGCATCGTCAAGAATCATTCGGTCACCCGTGCGTTCCTCGACGCCGAACTGACCCAGTTCCGCCTTTGGTCCGACTCGCTTGAACAGCGCGCGGCCGAGCGCGAGCGCGCGCAGGTGGCGCCGCTGGTGAGCGCCGAGCTGCCGGCCGAAGGCGGGCAGGCGTCCGCGAACGCGCAAGCCGATTTGTCCGCGGAACAGCGCGCACATCTGCATCAGATCCGCCTCGCCGTCGTCGCGCGCATGCGCGAGCGGCTGGAAGGGCGCGTCATGCCCGAAGGGCTGCGCCATGCCTTGTCGCTGCTCTGGGTCAATCATCAGGTGCGCGTGTGGGAGATGCACGGCGAAAAATCGTACGAAGCCTCGTGGCTCGATCGTCAGCTCGACGCCGTCGTCGGCCTGATTTCCGCAAAACCCGACGCGCGCGCGCAGGCCGATCTGGAGCAGGATTGGCCGGGTATCGAGCGCGCCTGGAGCGCCGTGCTCGCGGAAGGTCCCGCGGCGGAAGAGGCGCGCGCGCACTGGATCGACACGTTCCGGCGCTGGGCGGACATTCGCACCGGCCGCGCCGAGGCCGATCCGGCGCAGCGTTGGAACTGGCTCGAAGGCCTGGTCGCTTCGCGTCCGCAGCCGGAAGTGTTGGACGCGCCGGCCTCCGCCGAAACTGTGGCGCCCGGCGAAGAAGCCGAGGCGAATTCCACCGTGTCCGCGGCGGAATCGCCCGCAGCCTCCACGTTCAAGATCAAGCCGATTCCGCCCAAGCCGACGCCGGCGCGCTGGAAAGTGGGTGATTGGATCGAGTTCAAGGCCGCCGCCGAAGAAGACGCCGGCGCCGCAGAGCAGAAACCGGCCCGCGCCGGCCGCGGCAAGGTGTCGTGGATCGGCTCGTTCACCGGCCGCACGATCCTGGTCAAACCCGACGGCACGTTGTGGCGCGAAGAGAACCGGGTCGATCTCGACGATCTGCTCGACCGCGGACTCGCGTTCGTCGTGGCGCGCGAATCGCTGTTCGACCGCTCGCTGAATTCGATGTTCCGCGAACTGCGCAACAGCGTCGTTCCCGAAGACGTGACCTGACGCGCAGGGAAGTTTCCTGATCGCCGGCGCGGCAGCCGGCCGCAAACCTCAGCCGACGCGCAGCACGCTGTCCTGCTCGTACCAGTCGCCGAGCACGACGCGTTCGGCCGTCTGGCCGTCCAAATCGAAACGATGCGTGGCCGGACGGTGCGTATGGCCGTGGATCAGCTTGCGCACGCCGTGTCGGCGCAGCGCCGCTTCGACGGCGGCCTGATTCACGTCCATGATCTCCGCCTTCGCCGAGGACGTATGCTTGCGGCTCTCGCCGCGCGCCTGCGCCGCGAACGCGCGGCGCTCTTCGAGCGGCCGGGCGAGAAACTGCTGCTGCCAGCGCGGATCGCGCACGAGCGCGCGGAATTTCAGATATTCGACGTCGTCGGTGCACAGCGTGTCGCCGTGCATCAGCAGAACGCGTTCGCCGCCGAGTTCGACGACACTGGGATCGGCCAGCAATGTCATGCCCGCGCGCGCGGCGTAGTCCGCGCCGAGCAGGAAATCGCGGTTGCCATGCATGAAGTAGACCGGCACGTCGGCATCGCGCAGCGCGCGCGTGGCCCGTGCGACGCGCGCGGCCAGGGCGGCATCGTCGTCGTCGCCGATCCAGCTTTCGAACAAGTCGCCGAGGATGTAGAGCGCGCGCGCGCTGCGGGCCTCGCCTTCGAGCAACTCGACGAACAGGTCGACGATGTGCGGACGTTCCGCGTCGAGATGCAGATCGGAGATGAACAGCGTCGTCATCGCGACGGCGGCCGGCGGTACGACGAGATCATTGCACCAGCTCGGCCTTCTCGATCACGACCGGCGTGGTCGGCACGTCGGCTTTGAGCGGACCGGCCGCGCCGGTGGGCAAAGCGCCGATCTTGTCGACGACGTTCTGGCCTTTGATCACCTTGCCGAACACGGCGTAGCCCCAGGTCAGACCGTTGGTCTCGGCGGTGAAATCCAGGCGTTTGTTGTCGACGAGATTGATGAAATAGCCCGAGCTGCCCGACTGCGGATCGTCCTTGTTGCGCGCGACCGCGATCGTGTATTTGAGATTCGGCAGCCCGTTGTTGGCTTCGTTCGCGATCGACTGGCGCGTGCGCTTCTGCTGCATGTCGCGCGTGAATCGGCCGCCCTGCATGAGGAATCCCGGAATGACGCGGTCGACGATGGTGCCGTCGTAGAAACCGTCTTTCACATAGGCGAGGAAATTGTCGACGCTCTTCGGCGCTTTGTCCGGATAAAGTTCGAGGGCGATGTCGCCGAGCGTCGTGTGCAGCACCACTTGCGGCGCCGGCGCCGCGGCGGGTTTGGCGGCAGGCGGTGCCGCGGGTTTGGCGGCGGCGGGTTTGGCCGGCGCCTGCGCCAGGGCGAACGGCGCGGCGGCGAGAAGAACGAGTGCGGGCAGGAAGCGCATGAAACCAGACCTTTGCGTCTTGCGATGAAGCAGGATGATACCGAACCCTGCACGCAGGCGCATTCAGGCGGCGAGCTTCTCGCTGGTCTTCACCTGCAGCTTGATGTCCAGATGCTTGAGATAGTCGCGCTCCTGCTCGAGATCGGTGCGCGTGAGCGGATGCGCATCGAGCCACGACGCGGGCAGGCGCAGCTGCAAGGCCTTGTCTTCCAGGCGCAGTTCGAGCGGCGGCAGCGGCTCGGCTTTGCGCGCGCGCTGCAGCAGCACGGCCAGGCGCAGCAGCGCGGTGACGCGCGCGGTCGAGCGGCGCAGGCGCTCGGGGGCGATGTCGATAATGCTCTGGTCGGGCTTGCGCCGGTGGCAGCGCAGGATGATCGCGAGCACGATCTGCTCGTGCCGCGCGAAGCCGGCGAGGTCGGAATTCTCGACGATATAGGCGCCGTGCACGTGATGCTGGCTATGCGCGATCGCGAGGCCGATTTCGTGGATGCGCGCGGCCCAGGCGAGCCAGTCGCGCTCGTCGTGGCCGAGCTGCCAGTCGATCGCGATCGAATCGAACAGCGCGTTTGCGGTCGCCTCCACGCGCGCCGCGTGCGCGCGGTCGACGCCGTAACGCTGCGCGAGCGCGTGAATGCTCGCCGTGCGCGGGTCGCGATGCTCGGCGCGGCCGACCATGTCGTAGAGCAGGCCCTCGCGCATCGCCGTCTCGCAGACGCGCATCTGGCGGATGTCGAGCGCGTCGAACGCGGCTTCGAGAATCGCCACGCCGCCGGCGAAGACGCCGACGCGGTCCTCGGCGAGGCCGGGCAGGCGCAGCTTGTCGATGCTGCCGGCGTCGAGCAGGGCGTCGCGGATTTTTTCCAGGGCGACGCGCGAGATGCCGGTTTCGCACCAGCCCGCGGCCTGGGCCACGTTGCCGATCGCCTTCGCCGTGCCGGACGAGCCGATCGTCTCGCTCCAGCCCTGCGCGCGGTAGTCGGCGGCGAACTGCTGCAGTTCGACCGCGATTTCGCTCTGCGCGCGCTGCCAGCGTTTCGCGCTGAGCTTGCCGTCGTCGAAGAAGCGCATCGTGCTGGCGACGCAGCCCATCTGCAGGCTTTCTTTTTCCAGCGCCTCGAAACGCTGGCCGATGATGAATTCGGTGCTGCCGCCGCCGATGTCGATGACCAGGCGGCGTTCGGAGGATTCCGGAACGCCGTGGGCGACGCCGAGATAGATCAGGCGTGCTTCCTCGCGCCCGGAGACGACTTCGATCGCATGCCCCAGCGCTTCTTCCGCCGGTTCGAGAAAGGCGCTCGGCACGGTGAGGCGGCGCACGGTGTTGGTCGCCACCGCGCGCACGCGCTCGGTCGGCAGGCCGGACAGGCGCTGGCCGAAACGGGCCAGACAGGCGAGCGCGCGGTCGCGGCGCACGTCGTCGAGGCTGCCGTCGGGGCGCAGGCCGGCGGCCATGCGCACGCTGTCGCGCAGCCGGTCGATCACGCGCAACTCGCCGTGCTCGTAGCGCGCGACGACGAGATGAAAGCTGTTCGAACCCAAGTCCACCGCGGCGAGCAGCTCGCCGTTGCGGATTTCCTGATTGCGGCTGTGGCTCACGCGGAGTTTCCCTAAGCTTTCGCTGCGAAAGATCGCAAATCCTAGCCGTGCAACGCAAGCGAAATATGACAGCCTTCACTTTGTCTGCCCGCGCGCGCTGCCGCGCCCGCGAGTTCAGGAACGGGCGTGGTCGCTGCCGGAAACCAGCATCGTGTAGCCGATGCCGCGCACGGTGCGCAGCGGGAGGGCAAGATCGAGCGTATTGCTCACCTTCCGGCGCAGGCGGTGGACCAGCATTTCCAGGCGGTGCGGATCGAAATCGTAGGCGCTGTCGGTGAGCGCGACGATCAGTTCCTCGCGCGCGACCACCTCGCCCGGCGCCGCCAGCAGCCGCTCGACGACCAGCCGTTCGGACAGTCCCAGGGTGATGTGGCGCCCGTCCGGCGCGTAGAGTTTCCAGTCGGCCGGATCGAGCCGCCACTTTTTCAGCTCGGTCTTGCCGGAACCGTTTACACGCGTGCGCTGATGCAAATCGGACAGCACGGCCCCGAGCAGCTCGATGTCGATGGGCTTGGTCAGCCACGCGTCGGCCTGCAGCCTGGCCTTGTCCGCCTCGCCGAAGTGCGGCCCGGACAGGACGATGACGCCGAGCTTGGAATGGGCGCGCAGATAGCGGGCGACCTCCAGACCGTTCTCGTCGGGAAGGGTGATGTCGAGGACGATCGCATCGAACCCCTTCGCCAGCATGCGGCGGTACAAATCCCGGGCGACGCCAAAGCCTTCGGCGTCGAACCCCAGCGAGGTCAGTCCGGGAATGAGTATGTCATTGCGAAGGGCGGGGTTGGTTTCGAGTACAGCGACTTTGAAAGGCACGACAAAGATCACTTGGAGCGAATCACGGCGACGCGCATTGTGCAGCTCCTGAGATTTTTTTCAGAGTGATAGCGGTCACATTTGTGACGATTGTGGCACATCGCGAAACGCGCACCCCGCGCATGCGCGAAATATTTCACGAGAAACCCGTGCACATGCTGCGCCCGGTCGATATATCTATTTTTTCATATCGATTGCATTGCGAATTCTCTTTCGCACTCAACAAATAGTTTCGATTCGAGTCCCTTTTGCGGAACCGCATTCGCCCCGGAACGAAAGAGCGCTGCGTCCTGCGGCCGCGCCGCCGTGCGTCTCATGAACTTTTCTTCATCTTCGAAATTCCGCCAACGCGCGAAATCGGCCGCTTGCGGTGAGCGTCGGTGAGGATCGGTGAGCGTCGGTGAGGATCAGTGAATGAATCCACCTGATCAATTGGTTACCTTCGACCGCGATGCACTTAACGCATTCGCGCAAGATTTTTTGCGCGGGTAGGGAGCGGGGATGATCGCCGTGCGGCACGCACCGCGATCGGGCTTGTTGCCGCGGACGACGCGCGAAGTCGCATCAAAGAGGATTTGTGGCCACAGGGGGAGGCATGCAAGGGGCTATTGCGGCGAATGAGTGCGGTGACTGCCAACGGATACCGGCGCGTCGAATTGCACAAGCGGGCAGGGCGTCGATGCGCATTGTCCGGCGCCGCCGCCGGCTGCCCCCTCCCGTTTTTTCAGCCGGCCTGCGTTCGCAGCGGCTCTGTTCCGCTATCCCGGAATTCTCTCTGCGTCCGATCGAGGGCGCCGTCGGCGCGCCTGCGTCTTTTTTGCCGAACCAGAACCATTGAAGGAAGCTCCCATGCCAGCGTGCTCGCCTGATCATTGCCGTTCCCTCGTTGTTGCAGCCGCGCAAAGTTCCGGCAAGCACCGGTGGCCCGACGCGTACCGTGGAGCGACGTTTGGAAAATCCAGGCGAAACGTATTGATGCGTCTGGTAGCGGCGGCAGGGCTGCTCGCCGCGGCATTTTCGCCTCTCGCCTCGGCGGCGACGTCCGCGACGCACGAGATCGCCGTCAACTGGGTGGGCGCACCGGCCTCGGCGGCCTACGGCAGCGCGGTGACCGCGGAATGGCATATCAATACGAACGATGCGAACAATCCGCAGGCCAATGATCCCGTAAACAACGTGCGCGTCACGCTGACCGCGACCAACGGGGCGTTCGCCTCCATCCCATCCATATGCAAAACGACGGGTGTGACTCCGCCGTCGGCGATCAGCAACAACGGCACGCAGTTGCTGTGCAATGTCGGTACGGTCGTCGAGGGTACCGCGACCGTCGTGCAGACGCAGATCCTGCCGAACGGCGCAGTCGGTTCGACGTTGGCGGTGACGGGATCGGCAACCTCCGATTCCGCGGTCGCGCCAACGTCGCCAGCGTCGCCGTCCGGGCTCACGATCACCGGCAGCCACGGCATGGATCTGGCGATCGCTGCGCCGAATCAGAATTACCAGCAGTCCCTGATTGCCAGCCGCAGCGGCGGCACTCGACCGTCGGTGTTCGTCGACTACGGCATTTCCATGACCGCCGGCAGCGTTCCGGGGCCGTCGACCTACACGTTCACGGTGGACATTGCCGCATCTCCCGCATTGACGGGCCTGCAATGGGAGGGCTGCGCCCCGGTCGACGACACCGCGCAGGCGCCGGGGATTCCGCACTCCGCATCGAGCTACGCCAACCGCACGAACGCGCCGACCTGTTCGATCAGCGGCAGCGGTACGCATTACACGGTGACGCTGAGTGGGCTGGATTATTCCCTGCAGCACGTGCCTACCGTCGACAGTCTCTATGCCGCGATCCCGGCGAATACGAATTTCATTGCCGCGGGCAAGCTCATCTTCAGCTACAGCACGCAGATCACCGCGACCACGGGCGTGAACTTCACGGCGACGCCGAGCCAGTTCACTTTCATCGACAGCGTCACCCAGTCCGAGACCAATACCGCCAACGACGCCTCGAGTACCACCCTCATTCTTCCGGGCTCGTTCGCGATCAGCTGGCAGGGCGGCCCGACGGTGGGCCGCTCGCCGTGGGACGCCAACCTGTGGGCCGCGCCCGGTGCGGCGGCGGACAAAACTTTTCCCTGGCCGGCGGCGGGGTCGTCGACCAATCCGGGCCCTTACACGATCTACGACCAGCCGCTGGCCAGTCAGGCCGACAGCGTGACCTGGATGAACTACACCGGCGCGGGCGGCGCCGACATCGCCGGCTCCTGCAGCATGGTGCAGAACCCGGCGGCATTCACGCCGAGGTACGCGGACTTCGTCGCCTCGGACGGCGCGTATTACACCAACATCACGACGGCGCACCTTTGGTACCGCACGGATGCAATCAATACCAAGACCGAAACTTGCGGCGAGCCGGTCGGCGTCGCCGGCAGTCCATGGATTGCCGCGCCGCTGCCCGCGGCCTGCGCGAGCCAGACGACGATCATTTCGCCGGCCTTTTCGGATGATCCGTGCATCGTGAGCCTGCCCGCGGGCGTCACCGCCGTGAAGATGACCTGGAACCCGGCGGTCGACAAGCAGGGGCATCACACGCTGCGCGTGTGGGGCTATGTGCCGGCGACGGCGCCGGTCGGCGCCGAGTCGTGGACGGTCGGCGCTTTCAACGCGCCCTATAACGTCTCAACCGTATTTCCCGGCGGCTGGCCGACACTTAATAACTACATCAATCTGAGCACCAACACGAACGTCTACGCGACCATCCCCGGCAGCACCTACGGTCCGAACACGAACGGTCAGCGCGATGCGATGCGCATCCAAGGCCCGAACGGCGTCATCACCAAGTCGACGCCGAGCACGACGGCTCTGCCGGGCGTGCCGGTGACCTTCAATCTCACCGCGGCAGCGAATGTCGCCACCGCGAATCCGCCGGCGCAGACGTTCACCGTCGTCGACACCCTGCCGACCGGCATGACCTACGTCAGCGGGTCGGGAACACCGGTGCCGGCGCTCTCGACCAACGGTTCAGGTCAGCAAGTCCTCACTTACACATTCACGAACGTGCCGGCGAACACCGCGCAGCCGATCACCTACCAGGCGCAGACCGCGGCGAACAGCGCGATCACCCCTGGCACGGTCCTCACCAACACCGCGCAGATCAACGTTACCGGCGACAATCGGCCCGCCTCCGCAAAACAAGTCACTGCGAGCGTCACCGTGCCGAGCAACGGCGCGACCACGTTGGATAAGGAGAGCCAGGACAGCGTTCTATCTTTCTACGGCGCCAGTTCGGCGTGGAATCTGACGATCAACTCGCAGGATTCGGTATCCAATTCATATACCGACACCATCGACATCCTGCCGTACGCCGGCGACGGACGCGGCACGAACATCAGCGGGACCTACACCGTCGGCGCCGTGACGGCGAGCGGAGCGACGGTGTACTACACGACGGCCAACCCGGCGACGCTGAGCAGCGATCCGCGCAGCGCGTCCAACGGCACCGCGCCCGGCAGCATCGCCGGAAATACCGTCGGCTGGACGACGACCAAGCCCGCGGCGCCGACGGCGATCCGCGTGATCGGTCCGGCGCTCGCGCCCGGCTCGTCGCAGACGATCAGCATTGCGTTCACCACGCCCGCAGGCACGAGCTGCACCGCGCCGGCCGCGAGCGACAATCTGCCCGGACAGCTGTTGGTCAACTCGGCCGACAGCATTGCCGCGCACACGGGATTGCCGATGCTGTCCTCGTCCACCTCGACGATCGGCAACTGCTACGCGCTCGACATTAAGAAATACGTGCTGGTCAAAGGCGGCAATCCGGCGAATCCTGCGGATTATCACGACGCGAACATTTCCGCCGATTACCAGCAGTACAACCTCGGCGACACGATTCCGTACAAGATCGTGATCACGAATACCGGCAGCGGCACGCTGACGAATATTTCGGTCACCGACGCGCTCGCGCCGTCGTGCAATTTCCCGGTGGCCTCGCTCGCGTCCGGAATTTCGCAGACGCAGACTTGTTCGATGACGGCGTCGAGCGCAGGCACGCTGATCAACACTGCGGCCGCGTCCACGACGCCGCCGGCCGGGCCGGCGTTGAATCCGAGCGACGTGGCCGGCGTCGTGGTGACGGCGCCGACGATTTCGCTGACGAAAGCGCTGGTCGGCGCGCGATTCGCGTCGGGTGACCAGTTCACCGTCGCAATCCGCACCGGCAGCGCGAACGGCGCGGTGGTGAGTTCGACCGCCAATTCCACGACGACGGGCACGGGCGCGACCGTGACCCCGGGCAGCGGCACGACGGGCGCGTTCACCGCGACCGCCGGCACCACGTACTACCTCACCGAAGCGCC
>DAIMZS010000053.1:3417-14324 GCA_036733825.1 Rudaea sp. | reverse complement strand
ACGGTTTTCGCCGCCATCACTTCGCCGACATCGCCGAGCGGCGTCGAGGTGCCGTGCGCGTTGATGTAGCCGACCTCGGTGAGGTTCACGCCGCCGTCGATCAGCGCGTTGCGCATGCAGCGCGCCGCGCCTTCGCCGCCCTCGCTCGGCGCGGTGATGTGGTAAGCGTCGCCCGACATGCCGAAGCCGACGAGTTCGCAGTAGATTTTCGCGCCGCGCTTTTTCGCGTGCTCGTATTCTTCGAGCACGATGACGCCGGCGCCGTCGGACAGCACGAAGCCGTCGCGGTCCTTGTCCCATGGACGGCTGGCCTTGGTCGGCTCGTCGTTGCGCGTCGACATCGCGCGCGCCGAGCAGAAGCCGCCCATCGCCGTGCCGCAGGTCGAATATTCGGCGCCGCCGGCGACCATCGCGTCGGCGTCGCCGTACTGGATCATGCGCATGGCGAGGCCGATGTTATGCGCGCCGGTCGTGCAGGCGGTGACGCAGGCGATGTTCGGGCCCTTCAGGCCGAGCATGATCGACAGATTGCCCGAGGCCATGTTGATGATCGAACTCGGCACGAAGAACGGCGAAATCTTGCGCTGGCCGTGCTCGTGGTAGGTGATCGCGGTTTTTTCGATCGTCGAGATGCCGCCGATGCCCGCGCCGACGGCGACGCCGATGCGCTCGGCGTCGTGCTCATGCGTCGACAGGCCGGCATCGTTGAGCGCCTGCACCGACGCGGCGATGCCGTAGTGGATGAACGGATCCATCTTCTTCACATCCTTGTGCGGGATGTAGGTTTCCGGATCGAAATCGCGCACTTCGCCGGCGATGCGCGTCGGGAACGAACTCGCGTCGAAATGCGTGACCGGACCGATGCCGCTCACGCCTTCGCGGATGTTCTTCCACGCCGTCGCCACATCGTTGCCGACGGGACTGACGATGCCCAGGCCAGTGATCACTACGCGCCGCTTGCTCATAAGTTTACCTTTGCGAATCCACGTTCGCCGATTCACGCCATCAGATGCGGCATGAGACCGGCGGATTCAAACATTTGTTTCTTCGATGCAGAAATGCAAACTGCGCCTCGCGGGCGCAGTTCGTACCGTCGGATGTCGACGCGATCAGGCTTTGACGTGCGCCTTGATGTAGTCCACCGCCTGCTGCACGGTGGTGATCTTCTCGGCTTCTTCGTCGGGAATTTCGCATTCGAATTCCTCTTCGAGCGCCATGACCAGCTCGACGGTATCGAGCGAATCGGCGCCGAGGTCGTCCACGAAGGACGCGTTCGGCGTCACCTCGTCTTCCTTGACTCCCAATTGTTCGACGACGATCTTCTTGACGCGTTCTTCGATGGTGCTCATGGTGGTACTTACCTCACAAGGTAGGCAGAAAAGTTACGAAAAAGGGATAACCCCGAACGGGGCGGATTGTAGGGCATACGCGGCGATCCTACCAGCGCAGCCCGGCGCCGCATCAGGGCATGTACATGCCGCCGTTGACATGCAGCGTCTCGCCGGTGACATAGGACGCCGCGGGCGAGGCCAGGAAGGCCACCGCGTTGGCGATGTCCTGCGCCGCGCCGAGGCGACCGAGCGCGATCTGGCCGAGCAGCGCGGTGCGCTGGTCCTCGTTGAGCGCGCGCGTCATATCGGTGTCGATGAAGCCGGGCGCGACGACATTGACCGTGATGCCGCGCGAACCGATCTCGCGCGCGAGCGACTTGGAGAATGCAATGATGCCCGCCTTCGCCGCCGCGTAGTTTGCCTGGCCGGGATTGCCGGTGACGCCGACCACGGAGGCGATGCTGATGATGCGGCCCTTGCGCGCCTTCATCATGCCGCGCATCACCGCTTTGCTCGTGCGGTAGACCGAAGATAGGTTCGTGTCGAGGATCGCCTGCCAGTCTTCGTCTTTCATGCGCATCAGCAGCTGGTCGCGCGTGATGCCGGCATTGTTGACCAGGATCGTGACCGCGCCGAATTCCTTCGCGATTTCGTCGATCAGCGTCTCGACCGCAGCGCCGTCGGTGACGTCGAGCTTGCGCCCGGTGCCGCCCTGCGCGGCGAGGCGTTCGCCGATCGCCGCGGCGCCGGCATCGCTCGTGGCCGTGCCGATCACCTTCGCGCCTTGCGCGGCGAGCGTGTCGGCGATCGCCGCGCCGATGCCGCGGCTGGCGCCGGTGACGAGGGCGATTTCGCCTTGGAGTGTCGAAGTCATGATGTCTCCACAAGAACAATGGTCATTTCCTTCTCCCGCCGGGAGAAGGTGGCGCGAAGCGCCGGATGAGGGTTCGACTTCGGAACGGTCTACCGATTCCGGACCCTCACCCCAACCCCTCTCCCGCCGGGAGAGGGGCTAAAGACTAATTCTTCCAATCCGCAATCGCCTGCTGCAAATCCGCCGGCGCGCCGATCGCGCGGCCGTCGATCGTGCGGTCGATGCGCTTGAGCAGACCGGTTAGCACCTTGCCCGGACCGCATTCGGCCGCGCGCTTGACGCCGGCGGCGCTGAGCGCGTGCACGCTCTCGGTCCAGCGCACGGGCTGGTAGAGCTGGCGCGCGAGCGCGGCGCGGATGTCGGCGAGCGCGTCGAACGACTTCGCATCGGCGTTCTGCACGACCGGAATCTTCGGCGCCTGCCAGTGAATCTTGTCGAAGCGTTCGGCGAGCCGGTCCGCCGCCTCGCGCATCAGCGCGCAGTGCGACGGCACGCTGACGGCAAGCTTCACCGCCTTCTTCACGCCGAGCTCGGCGAGCCGTGCGAGTGCGCGGTCGACCGCTTCGGCGTGGCCGGCGATGACCAGTTGCCCCGGCGCGTTGTAGTTCGCCGGCGCCACCACCTGCCCTTGCGCCACTTCGGCGCAGACTTGCGCGATCTGCGCATCGTCACCGCCGAGCACGGCGGCCATCGCGCCGACACCGGCGGGCACGGCGGCCTGCATCAGTCGGCCGCGCTCGGCAACCAGCGCCGCGGCGTCAGCCAGCGACAATGCCTCGGCGCAGACCAGCGCGGTGTATTCGCCCAGGCTATGCCCGGCCAACACTTCCGGCCGCGCGCCGCCGAGCTGCTGCCAGACGCGCCACACGGCGGCGCCCGCGGCGAGCAGCGCCGGCTGCGTGTTCTCGGTGCGGTTGAGCGCTTCCTCGGGGCCTTCCTGCGCCAGTGCCCACAGATCGATACCGACGCTGGCGGAAGCTTCCTTGAACGTCTCTTCGACGATGGAGAATTCACCGGCGAGGTCGGAGAGCATGTTCAGCGACTGCGAGCCCTGGCCCGGAAAAATGAAGGCGAGCCGGGCGGCGGAATTCGAGATCGTCTGATCGACGGAGGCACTGGGTTCGTTCATGATGCCGACAACTGAAGATTGCGATGAATGGGATATCTGCGCGAAGCGCAGAGCGGATCAATAGCGCAGCAGCGCCGAACCCCACGTAAAGCCGCCGCCGAACGCCTCGAGCAGCAGCAACTGGCCGCGCTGGACCTTGCCCGAGCGCACCGCGTAGTCGAGCGCGAGCGGCACCGAGGCGGCCGAGGTGTTGGCGTGTTTGTCGACGGTGACGACGACGCGGTCCATCGGCATGTCGAGCCGCTTTGCGGTCGCTTCGATGATGCGCAGATTGGCCTGATGCGGAATCAGCCAGTCGAGCTGATGGCGATCGAGCTGGTTCGCTTCGAGGGTTTCCTCGACGACGCGGTCGAGCGTCTTCACTGCGACCTTGAACACTTCGCGGCCCTGCATGAGCACGCGCAGGCCGTGGTTCGGCTCGTCCTTGAAGCCCGCGGACACGCCGACCGGGTTCCACAAGAGTTCCTTGTAGCCGCCGTCGGCGTGGATGTGGCTGGAAAGAATGCCCGGCTCGTCCGATGCTTTGAGCACGACCGCACCGGCGCCGTCGCCGAATAGCACGCAGGTGGCGCGGTCAGACCAGTCGAGGAAGCGCGACAGCGTCTCGGCGCCGACCACGAGCGCGGTCTTCGCCGTGCCGGCGCGGATGAACTGATTGGCGACGGTCAGCGCGTAGATAAAGCCCGAGCAGGCGGCGTTGACGTCGAATGCCGCGCAGCCGTTCGCGCCGAGGCGGTGCTGAAGCAGGCAGGCGGTCGAGGGAAAGACCAGATCGGGCGTGGTCGTGCCGATCACGATCAGGTCGATTTCCTTGGCGTCGACGCCGGCCGCCTGCAGCGCGGCCGTGGCCGCGGCGTAGGCGAGATCGCCCGTGGTCTGGCCCTCGGCGGCGATATGGCGCTGGCGGATGCCGGTGCGCTCGGCGATCCATTCGTCCGAGGTCTCGACCTTGGCGGCGAGTTCGGCGTTGGTGACGATGCGTTCCGGCAAAGCACTGCCGGTGCCCGCAATGCGTGCATAAGTCATGTCATCTCCCCTGTCGCGCCGAACCTGTGCTCAAGCTCACAGGTTCTTCAACACGAGCGCACGCGCACGGCACGGATGGACCGTGCCGGCGGAACAATTCTTGATCATCATTGCCGAAACGGCAATCACGGCTTGCGGTTCGCCAATGCGGCGAATCAATCTTCTTCGTGCACCGGGGTCTTGCTGTCGATCACCTTGCGGCCACGGTAGTAGCCGTCCTTGGTGACGTTGTGGCGCAGATGGGTCTCGCCCGAGGTCGGGTCGGTACCGAGCTGCTTGGCGCTCAGCGCATTGTGCGCGCGGCGCATGCCGCGGCGGGACGGGGATTTACGGCTTTTGGCAACGGCCATGGTGTTTCTCCAAAAATTATCAAATTACAGCTTTACATTCTTCAACACGGCGAACGGATTGGGCTTGGCCTCGACCTCGGTCGCGGCGTCCTTCCATTCGCGCTGCATTTCCTGCGTTCCCGGCTTCACCGGAAACACCGGCAAGGCCAGGATCAACTCATCCTCGATCACATCGGCCGGACGTAAACCGGCAGCGTCGAGCAACAACGGCTCATAGCCGGCCGGCAACGCCGCCTCGTCTTCCTCGTTGACGATGAAACCGAGCTTGGCGTCGATCGCCACCGGGTAGTCGAACTTCTCCAGCGAGCGCTGACAAATCAGCGGCAACGCGGTTTTCGCCCTGACACGGACGCCCGACACACCGGCCAGGTCCTTGTCGAAATCGAGTTCGTATTCGACCTCCCCGTCGGTCGCCGCCAGGCCGCTCGCCAACCGCGTCATCGCGGACAACGGCAAACGACCTGCGAAACTGCGCCTCGCACTCACCATGCGCCACGGATCGACCAGCTCGGGCAAGGTGTGATTCACGGGTGCGCGATGGTAGGTTCCGCAGCGCACAAAGTCAATCTTTTCGGGGTTTTAAGCCCCCGCTTTCGCCTCCCCCTTAATAGCGGTTTCGGGCGAAAATACACGGATGACCGCGCTCGCCGATATCGATCTCGTCCTCGCCTCCACCTCCGTCTACCGCCGCGAACTGCTCGCGCGGCTCGGCACGCCGTTCCGCCAGCAGTCGCCGCAGACCGACGAAACCGCGCTGCCGGGAGAGCCGCCGGCGCAGCTGGCCGCCCGGCTTGCGATGGCCAAGGCCCGCGCCGTAGCCGCGACCAATCCCGATGCCCTGGTGATCGGTTCCGACCAGGTCGCCGACTGCGGCGGCCGCGTCCTCGGCAAACCGGGCGATGCCGAGCGCGCGCGCCAGCAGCTGCGCGCCAGCCGCGGCAGCCAGGTGATCTTTCACACTGCCCTTTGCCTGGTCGACACGCGCCACACCCCGGCGCGCGAGTTCCACGCGATCGACACGACGAGCGTCGTGTTCCGTCAGCTCGGCGACGAGGAGATCGAACGTTATCTCTCGCGCGAGAAACCGTTCGACTGCGCCGGCAGTTTCAAGTCCGAGGGCTTGGGCATCGCCCTGTTCGAGCGCATCGAATCACAGGATCCCACCGCGCTGATCGGTCTGCCGATGATCGCGCTGTGCCGGCTGCTGCGCGAGGCCGGTGTCGGCATCATTTAACTGCCTTAAATGCCGTGTGGAACTTGCGTTCGCGGGAAATGCCTATACTCCGAACCTATTCCGGGAGTTCACACCGCATGTCCGTCTCGCTCGCCTCCTCCGCCGCCCCGCCGCTCGACGCCGCCCTCGCCCGTGCGCTGGGCGCGGCGATGGCGCAGGTCAACGGCGTCGTGCTCGGCAAGACCGCACAGGTGAAGCTCGCGTTCGCCTGCTTCGTCGCCGGCGGACATTTGCTGATCGAAGACCTGCCCGGCGTCGGCAAGACCACGCTCGCGCATGCGCTCGCCGCAACGCTGGCGCTGTCGTTCCAACGCATCCAGTTCACTTCCGATCTGCTGCCCTCCGACATCATCGGCGTCGGCATCTACGAGCACGGCGACGGCGCGTTCAAATTCCACCCGGGCCCGCTGTTCGCGCAGCTCGTGCTCGCCGACGAAATCAATCGCGCGACGCCGAAAGCGCAGAGCGCGCTGCTCGAAGCGATGGCCGAGCATCAGGTCACCGCCGACGGCGTGACCCACGCCTTGCCGGAACCGTTCTTCGTCGTCGCCACGCAGAACCCGCTCGATCTGGCCGGCACCTTCGCCCTGCCCGATTCGCAGCTCGATCGCTTCATGCTGCGCATCGGCCTCGACTACCCGGATCGCGACGCCGAGCGCGCGCTGCTCACCGCGAGCGACCGCCGCGAGCTGATCGCGCAGCTCGCGCCCTGCCTCGATGCTGCGCAGGTGGCCGCGCTGCGCCGCGCGGTGCCGCACGTGCTCGCGAGCGCTTCGCTGATCGATTACGTCCAGGCGCTGCTCGCGGCAAGCCGCAGCCATGCCGACATCCGCGTCGGGCTGTCGCCGCGCGCCGGACTCGCTTTGCTCCAGGCGGCGCGTGCGCACGCGCTCCTCGACGGCCGCGGCTACTGCCTGCCCGAAGACGTGCAGGCGGTGTTCGTCGCGGTCGCGGCGCACCGGCTCGTTCCCGCCGCCGCGAGCAACATCACGCGCGATCCTCTCGCCCGCCGGCTGCTCGAGCACGTGCCCGTGCGCTGAGGCGCGCTCGATGCGCGCGGCGCTCGCCACCGGCTGGTCGAACCTGCAACGCGTCGCCGAACGGCGGCTGCCCGCGCTGACGCGGCTCAAACGCGCCGAATCGCTGCCGATCCTGCTGCATCGGCGCCGCATCTATGTCGTGCCGTCGCGCTTCGGCCTGGTTTACTCGCTGATGCTGCTGGTGATGCTGATCGGCTCGCTGAATTACGCGAACAACCCGGCGCTGTTGTTGACCTGCCTGCTCGGGTCGGCGGCGTACTTGAGCGTGTTTTCCGGCTTTCGCATGTTGAATCGCCTGGAGTTGAAATCGATCCAGGCGCAGCCTTGTCATGCCGGCGATCCTCTGCGCCTGACCCTGTCGTTCGGCTCGACGGCCAGCACCGCCAAGCGCGGCCTGCGTCTGCGCCTGGAAAACGCGGGCGCGAATTCCGCCGACGAGGCGATCGTGTTCGATCTGCCTGCCAACGATACGCAAGCGGTCGACGCGCTCTTGCCCGCGCCGCGCCGCGGCTGGCAGGCGGTCGGGCGCGTGCGCGTGTGGAGCGAATATCCCTATGGCCTGTTCCATGTCTGGAGTTGGCTGCATCCGGATCAGCATGCACTGATTTATCCGCGCATCGAGCCGAATGCGCCGCCGCTGCCGCAGGCGGGCGGCGATGCGCAGGCGCGCGCCGTGCAGCGCAGCGACGACGAATTCAGCACGCTGCGCGAATACCGCACCGGCGATCCGCGCCGGCGCATCGCGTGGAAGGCGAGCGCGCGGCAGGGACATCTTCTGGTCAAGGAATTCGAAACCCAGCGCGGGCGCGAAGTCGTGCTTGACTGGCATCGCCTCGACGCACTCGATGCCGAAGCGCGCATCTCGCGGCTGGCAGCCTGGATCGAAAGGGCCGAAGCCGCGGGTACCGCGTATCGGCTCGACCTGCCGCAGACGCGCATCGGCCCCGCCCTCGGCCCCGCGCACCGCCATGCCTGTCTGCGCGAACTGGCGTTGATGCCTGGGCACGCAACAACATGAGCCGCGCCGTCCGCCCGCCGCTGACCACGCGGCAGTTCGCCCTGGTCGCGGCAGCCGTGCTCGCCGCCGCATTGGCGCATCTGTCGCATCTGCCGATCGCCATCTCCGCCCTGATCGTCGCCATCGTCGCCGCCAGCTGGGTGCGCCACCGCCAGGGCGAGGCGGCGTTTCCCGGCTGGGTCAAGCTGGCTTTCATCGCCGCGTTTTTGTTGATCCTGGTCGTGCAGTATCAAACCGTGCTCGGGCGCGAGCCCGGCAGCGCGCTCGCCTGTTCGATGCTGGCGCTGAAGCTGTTGGAAACGCGGGCGCGGCGCGACGGCCTCGCCGCGATCAGCTTCGCCAGTTTCGCGCTCATGAGCGCGCTGCTGTTCAGTACGAGTCTTCTGTTCACCCTCGCCACCTTCGCCGGCGTCGCCCTGCTGCTCGCCGCGCTGCGCGAATTGCAGCCGCAACCGTCGAATGCGGCGAACCGTTCGATCGGGTCCGCTCGCAGCTATTGGCCGTCGCTGCGCGCCAGCCTCGTTTCGCTCGCGATCGCCGCGCCGCTCGCCTTGTGCGGCTTCCTTTTCATTCCGCGCCTCGACAGCCCGCTGTGGCGTACGCCGACCGACGCGGGCGGGCGCACCGGCATCAGCGACACAATGTCGCCCGGTTCGGTGCAAAACCTGCTGCTCGACGACAGCGCGGCATTCCGCGTCGATTTCGACGGCGCTCCGCCGAACCGCAGCCAGCTCTATTGGCGCGGTCCGGTGCTGACCGATTTCGATGGCGTGACATGGCGGCGGCGCGACGGCGGCATCTCGCGCCTCGACGAACACGCGCCGTCCTCGCCCGCGGAGGAAATCGGCTATGACGTGACCCTCGAAGCGAGCGACAAGCCGTGGTTGTTCGCCCTCGATCTGCCGGTGGAAATCCCGTCCGATGCGGTACGCGGCCGCGACATGAGCCTGATGCGCCGCCGCCCGGTCACCGATCTCGTCCGCTATCACGCGCGGTCGGCGCTGAGCTATCGGTTGGATCCGCAGCTGCTGCGCGAACAGCGCGACGCCGCGCTCGCCCTGCCCGACGGCTTCAATCCGCGCAGCATCGAACAGGCGCGAAAATGGCGCGCCGACCTCGGCACCGACGACGCCGTCGTAAACGCCGCGCTGCAACTTTTCCACAATACATTTTTTTATACTTTGTCGCCGCCGCCGCTCGGACGCGATTCGGTCGACGATTTTCTGTTCAACAGCAAACGCGGCTTCTGCGAGCACTACGCCTCCGCCTTTGTCGTGCTGATGCGCGCCGCCGGCATCCCGGCGCGCGTCGTGACCGGTTATCAGGGCGGCTATTTCAATCAGGTCGGCAATTATCTGGTCGTGCGCCAGTCCGACGCGCACGCCTGGGCGGAAATCTGGCGCGCCGGCCGCGGCTGGATGCGCGTGGATCCGACCGCGGCGGTGAGCCCGCAGCGCGTCGAGTTCGGCGCACAGGAAATTTCCTTCGGCGAACGCGCCTGGTATCAGGGCCGCTGGCTGTTCGCGCTGCGCAACCAGTTCGACCTGATCAACCGCAGCTGGAACAATCTCGTCGTGCAGTTCAACGCACAACGTCAGCAATCTCTGCTTCACCCGTTCGGCATCGACCGCGTCGACCCGCCTACCCTGGTCTGGCTGCTGATCGCCACCAGCGCGGTGCTGCTGACGCTGGGAATGCTGTGGGCCATGCGCACCTCGCGCCGCCGCGCCGCGCCGCTGGACGCCGCTTACGATGCGTTGTGCCGCAAGCTCGCGCGCGTCGCCGCCGCGCGCGGCGACAACGAAGGGCCGCGCGACTACGCCTTGCGTTTGCGCGCGCAGCCCACGCTGTCCGAACGCTGCGGGCACGAGGTCCAGCGATTGTTCGACGACTATGTCAGCCTGCGTTACGGTCGTGCGTTTCCGAGCCTCGACGGCGTCGCCGATTTCGTCCGCGGCGTGCGCCGGCTCGCTCTCGAAACGCGTGGCTGAATGGACGCCAATCGCTTGCAATTGTTTACATTTCTGCGGCTCGTGCCCGCCTTAGAATGCGACGCATAAGCTCCGAAAAACGTCTTTGGCAACGACGGCGGAAATAGTTTCATCGGCCCGCGATCGCGCATGATCGCAGCAACCATCCACATGAGGTGTTTTATGCATCGCTCATTGAAAACATCGGCATCGGCCGTCGCGATCGGCGCGACGGCGCTGCTCGCCGGTTGTGCGACGATTCCTGCGCCGCTCGCCGGCAACGATTTCGCCGCAGTCACCCCGCAGCAGGTCGTCGCTTCGAAGAGCGACGGTCAGCGCGTGCGCTGGGGCGGCGAGATCATCAAGGTCGAACCGCGCGCGGACCGCACCTGCTTCGAAATCCTCTCGCGCGAACTCTACGACGATGCGCGCCCTAAACGCCGCGACAAGAGCGACGGCCGCTTCATCGCCTGCAAGCCCGGCTTCTTCGATCCCGCGGAATTCCCCGCGGGACGCGAAGTGACCGTGGTCGGCTCCGTCAACGGCACCGAGCATCACAAAGTGGGCGAATACAACTACACCTTCGCCAAGGTGGACGCGACCGAGGTCTATCTGTGGCCCAAGCGCGCGGTCTATCCGCCCGGCTATTACGATCCGTTCTGGGGCCCGTGCTGGGGCGACCCGTTCTACGGCCCGGGCCTGGGCTGGGGCGGCTGCGGCCGCTGGGGCTGGGGCAGTTATTGGGGCGCTCCGCCGGTCGTGATCGTGCGGCCGAATCCGCCGCCTCCGCCGAAGTAATTCGTCAGGCGCCCTGCGACGCAAAGGGCCGCGCATGCGTCCTCCTGACATGGTTCACTGACAGCGAGGAAACGATATGCGCGGCCCTGTCCTGATCGGCGTTGCTCTTTCTGCTGCGATGCTTTGCGCCTGTTCGC
>DAIMZS010000053.1:0-3317 GCA_036733825.1 Rudaea sp. | reverse complement strand
ACCCGGGCGGCCAGTGCATCTGCCGCCCGGCGAGCAAATGCAGATGGATGTGGTAGACGGTCTGCCCGCCGTCCTGGTTGCAGTTCATCACGCAGCGGTAGCCGTTGTCGGCGAAGCCCTGCGCCTTGGCCCACGAGCTCGCGGCGACGAACAGTTTGCCGAATACGCTCGCCTCGTCTGCGGTCACCTCGTTCAACGTCGCGAACGGCTTCTTCGGAATGAACAGCACATGCACAGGCGCCTGCGGGTTGATGTCGCGGAACGCGAGCACGTCCTCGTCCTCGTAGACGATCTCGGCGGGAATTTCGCGGCGGATGATCTTGCCGAACAACGTGTCGCCCATGAAGTTCTCCGTCAGTTCTCGATAAGTTGGCGGCCGCCAAACGCATGCGCCAACGTTCCGCGGTCGATGAATTCGAGTTCGCCGCCGAGCGGCACGCCGTGCGCAAGACGCGTCGCGCGCACGTTCGCCGCGCGCGCGATCTGGCTGAGCAGATGCGCGGTCGCTTCGCCTTCGACCGTCGGATTGGTCGCGATGATCATCTCGCGCACGTCGTTTTCGGCCAGGCGCGCGGCGAGCAGATCGATGCCGAGTTCCTTCGGCCCCATGCCGTCGAGCGGCGACAGCCGCCCGAGCAGGACGAAGTAGCGCCCGCGGTAGCCCGTCGCCTGCTCGACCGCGAGCTGATCGACCGGCGTTTCGACGACGCAAAGCAGGCTCGGATCGCGCTGCGGACTCGCGCAGGTGGCGCAGACCGGATCCTCGCTGAAGGTGCGGCAGCGCGTGCAGTTGCCGATGCGTTCGACCGCGGCGGCCAATTTTTCGGACAGCCTCTTCGCCCCGGTACGGTCGCGTTCCAACACATGGAACGCCATGCGCTGCGCCGTCTTCGCGCCGACGCCGGGGAGGCAGCGCAGGGCGTCGATGAGTTCGTTGAGAAGTGCGGAAGACATGCTCTGTTTCGTCGCTCGTCATTCCCGCATGCTTTTGGCGGGAATGACGAGCATTAAAGAATCAAAACGGCAGCTTGAACCCCGCCGGCAGATTCATCCCGCCCGCGACCGCGCCCATCTTCTCCTGGCTCGCCGCGGCGACCTTGTTGACTGCGTCGTTGATCGCCGCGGCGACGAGGTCCTCGGTCATTTCCGGGTCGTCCGCCATCACCTTGCGATCGATCGCGACGCGGCGCACTTCATGGCGGCCGTTCATCGTGACGCTGACCATGCCGCCGCCGGCCTGGCCGATCACTTCGAGCTTGGCGATTTCCTCCTGCGCGCGCTTCAGATCATCCTGCATGCGTTGCGCCTGCTGCATCAATTGCGCCATCGGTCCGCGCATTTCATCACCTCTGTTCTTGCCAAAACTTAAGTTCAATTCACCGGTTTTACGGATTCGGGAATCAGGCGCGCGTCGAAATCGCGGATCAGCGCCTGCACGATCGGATCCTCGTTGAGCGCGCGCTCGGCCGCCTGCTGGCGCTCGTCGCGCGCGCGGCCGGCGGCTTCGGCCGGCGTCTCTGCCTGCTGCGCAGCGCTGTTTTTTTCGAAACGTACTTTGAGTGCGCGTCCGAGCGCCTGACCAAGCTTTTCTTCCATCGCTGCGACGAGCGTCGGCGCGCTGAAGTGTTCGTGCTCAGGCTTGAGCGCGAGGCGCACGACGTGCTGCTCGACCGCGATCAGCGTGCAATGCTGCGCGAGCGCGCCGACCGGGCCCTTGAGGCCGGCGGTTTCGATCAGGCCGAGCCAGTCGTTGGGATCGACGGCTGCGGGCGACTTGGCGCCGACGGGCGCGCTTCGGCTCGGCGTTTCGTTGTACGTTGCCGGTTCGGATTCAGCGACCTTAAAAGTGCTGCGCGACGGTTCGCTCGCGGAAACCGGCGCAACTGCAGGCGCCTTCGCCGGCGCGGGGACCGCCGCAGGAGCCGGCGCACGCGGTGTCGCCGACGACTGATTGGTTTTTACTGGCGCCGCGGCTGTTTGGCCGCCGCCCTCCGCCGGACGGAACGCGAGCATGCGCAGCAGCGTCATCTCGAAGCCCGCGCGCGCGGTCGGCGCCAGCGGCAGATCGCGCCGGCCGACAATGGCCAGCTGGTAGTACAACTGCGTCGCTTCGGGCGACAACGACGACGCCAATGCGGCGACGCCGGCTTCGTCGCTCTCTTCCGCGGCCGCGTAGTCGCGTACGAGCTGCTTCAGCTGCACGCGATGCAGCGCGCCGGCGATCTCGTCGAGGACCTGGGCAAAGTCCGGCGAGAATTCGGCGAGGCGGTCGACTTCGGCCATCAGCGCCGCGCCGTCGCCCGCGTGCACGTGCTCGATCAACGCGTGCACCTGACCGCGCTCGATCGTGCCGAGCATCGCACGCACCTCGTTCGCATGCACTGCGCCGGCGCCGTAGGCGATCGCCTGGTCGAGCAGCGACAGGCCGTCGCGCAGCGAGCCGTCGGCGCCGCGCGCGAGCTCGTTCAACGCCTCCGCCTCGTAGGCGATCTGCTCCGCATCGAGAATGCGCCGCATCTGCCCGCTGATCTGCTCGGGCAGCAGGCGCTTGAGGTTGAACTTCAGGCAGCGCGACAGCACCGTCACCGGCAGCTTCTGCGGGTCGGTCGTCGCGAGCAGAAACTTCACGTGCGGCGGCGGCTCTTCGAGCGTCTTCAACAGCGCATTGAAGCTATGCCCCGAGAGCATGTGCACTTCGTCGATCAGATAGACCTTGCAGCGCCCACGCGTCGGCGCGTAGATGACGTTGTCGAGCAGTTCGCGCGTGTCGTCGACCTTGGTGCGCGAGGCGGCGTCGATCTCGAGCAGGTCGATGAAGCGTCCGGCGTCGATGTCGACGCAGGCGGCGCACTCGCCGCACGGATTCGATGATTGCCCTTTCTCGCAGTTCAGCGACTTGGCGAAGATGCGCGCGATCGTCGTCTTGCCGACGCCGCGCGTGCCGGTGAACAGGAAGGCGTGGTGCATGCGCCCGGAGTCGAGCGCGTTGCTGAGCGCACGCACGACGTGTTCCTGCCCGACCAGCTCGGAAAACTTCTTGGGCCGCCACTTGCGCGCGAGAACTTGATAGGACATGCGTTGAGAGATAGTGGCGGGATCGCGATCGACAAGCGCCGATTGTCTCAAGTTGCGGCGGGGAGACCAAGCGGTTTCGTTCTTGTGTCTCACCCACGGCTACTGTATCCTCGCGCGCCCTGTGGAGACGTTACAATAACCGCAGGCCGGGAGCGGTGTCCGAGTGGTTGAAGGAGCACGCCTGGAAAGTGTGTAAGCGGCTTATACCCGCTTCGCGGGTTCGAATCCCGCCCGCTCCGCCA
>DAIMZS010000052.1:10813-14391 GCA_036733825.1 Rudaea sp. | reverse complement strand
ACGCACGAATACACCGACATGTATCCGGGCATGGCCAAGACCGCACGCGACGAGGGCTTCGGCGAAATCGCCGACTGGTTCGAGACGCTGGCCAAGGCCGAGCGTTCGCATGCGAACCGGTTCACCAAGGCGCTGAACGAATTGAGCTGATCGCCGCAAGCGATCGCCACGCAGGGGCGCGATTCATCGCGCCCTGCTTCCTCGAACGAATGCCGGGCGCGATGAATCGCGCCTGCGGAGCCCGTCATGAGCGCAACGCCGCCAAGTACGCGCGAAGGCAATCTCGAAGCGCCCACCCGCCATGCGCTCGATTGGAAGAATCCGGCGTTCTACGATCCAGCCGCGATCGACAAGGAACTCGAGCGGGTTTTCGACATTTGTCATGGCTGCCGCCGCTGCGTGAGCCTGTGCCAGGCGTTCCCGACCCTGTTCGATCTCGTCGATGCGTCGGAGACGATGGAGGTCGACGGCGTCGCCAAGTCCGACTACGCCAAAGTCGTCGAGCAGTGCTACCTCTGCGATCTCTGCTATCAGACCAAATGTCCTTACGTGCCGCCGCATGCCTGGGGCCTGGATTTCCCGCATCTGATGCTGCGCGCGAAGGCCGCGGCGCATCAACGCGGCGAGACCAAGCTGGCGGCGAAAATCCTGTCGTCGACGACATTGGTCGGCAAGCTGTCGACGATTCCGGTCGTGGTCGAGGCGGTCAATGCGCTCAATCGCGCACCGGGCGCACGCAAGCTGCTGGAGAAATCGCTCGGCGTCGACCGCAACGCGCGCGTGCCCGCGTACACGTCCAACACCGCGCGCAAACGCTTGAAGCATCTCGACGGCACGGGCGAAGCACAACCGGCCGGCCGCACGCGCGGCAAAGTCGCGATCTTCGCCACGTGCTACTGCAACTATTCGGCGCCGCAGCCGGTCGAGGATTTGGCCGCGGTGCTGCGCCACAACGGCGTCGCGGTGAAGCTGATCGAGCGCGAGGTCTGCTGCGGCATGCCCAAACTCGAACTCGGCGATCTCGCCAGCGTGGAAAAGTACAAGAAAGAAAACATTCCCGTGCTCGCCGCGGCGATTCGCGACGGCTGGGACATCAGCGCGGCGATTCCTTCGTGCGTGCTGATGTTCAAGCAGGAACTGCCGTTGATGTTTCCGGACGACGAAGACGTGCAACTGGTCAAACGGCACATTTTCGATCCGTTCGAGTATCTGTGGCAGCGCCATCAGGCCGGCCTGCTCGACACGCAGTTCCAGCGCGGCCTCGGCAAGGTCGCCTACCACGCGCCGTGCCATCAGCGCGTGCAGAACATCGGGCCGAAGACGCGCGAGGTGCTGAGCCTCGTGCCCGACACGGAAATCCAATCGATCGAGCGCTGCTCCGGCCACGACGGCACCTATGGTGTGAAGGCGAAGACCTACGCATTCGCCCGCAAGATCGCCAAGCCCGTGGAAACGCGCGTCGAACAGATCGCGCCAGCGCATTTCGCCAGCGACTGCCCGATGGCCGGCAGCCACATCGCGCACGGGCTCGGCGACAAGCCGCCCGCGGAAAGCCCGATCGGCCTGCTGCGCTTCGCTTACGGAATATGAAGACACCGCACTTCTCCTTCCCCTTCAAGGGGAAGGCCGGGATGGGGATGGTGTTCGGCAGGGCAAACCGAAAACATAACCATCCCCACCCAAACCCTCCCCTTGAAGGGGAGGGCTTCAGAGCAGGGTCCTACCTAAAATGCAAAAACTGACGCAGCAAGATCTCTACACCCTGGAAACCTATGCCCGCGAACGCCCCGCGTTCCGCACGCGTGTGCTCGATCACAAGAAGTCGCGCATCGTGCATGTCGGCGAGCATGTCACGCTCGTGTTCGAGGATCGCCTCACCGTGCAATATCAGATTCAAGAAATGCTGCGCGTCGAACGCATCTTCGAGCCGGCCGGCATCGCCGAAGAACTCGAGGCGTACAACCCTCTGATCCCCGACGGCAGCAATCTCAAGGCGACGATGCTGATCGAATACCCCGATGCCGAGGTGCGCGCGCGCAAGCTGCTCGAACTGCACGGCATCGAGCATCGCATCGCGCTGCAGATCGGTGGCCTCGCGCCCGTCGTCGCGATCGCCGACGAGGACCTCGACCGCAGCACGGACACCAAAACCGCCGCGGTGCATTTCCTGCGCTTCGAACTCTCCGCGGCGCAGGTCGCCGCTTTTTCCCGCGGCGAGGTCGCGATCGCAATCGACCATCCCGCCTATCCCGCACGCGCGGCTCTCCGCGTCGAGACGCGCGAGGCGCTGGCGCGCGATTTCGGCTGAGCACCGCTCCATCCGGCGGAAGAGACGGGTACACTTCGCCTTTCGTTCCGCGCAGCGTTCCCGAATGATTCTTCCGAAATATCACGTCGCCTCCTCCCTGATCAACGGCGCGGGCAAAGGTTTGTTCCTCGACGAGGCCGTCACGCGCGGCCGCCTGATCACCGCTCCCGACGATATCCGCCAGGTTTACCGCTGGAGCGAAGTCGAAGCGCTGCCGAACTCGCAGGAACTGCTCGCCGCCACCGTGCGCTGGTTCGAAGACCGCTACACGGTCACGCCCGAATGGCCCGACGAGTGCTACATCAACCACTCGTTCTCGCCGAACGGGCTCTGGCACCTCGGCTTCGTGTTCGCATTGCGCGATCTCGCCGTGGGCGAGGAGATCACCGTCGACTACCGCCACCTGCTCGCGCCCGGGCAGAAAGAGGATTTCATCGACTCGGCCACCGGCGGCGAAATCATCGGTTATCCCTGGGCGGAGAGCCTGGCGCTGTCGACGACACGCCTGCACGAGATCACGGCCACCGCGCGCTTCGTGCAGACGTCCGCGGAATGCGGCTGATACATCGATGAAGATCCGCCACCTGCGCACGGACGATTACCGGCGCATGCGCTGGAAGAACGGCGGCGGCTGGACCACCGAACTGTACAGCCACCCCGCTGCCGACGGGAGCGAAGGCTTCGGCTGGCGCGTCAGCATCGCCGAAATCGAAAGCGACGGCGCCTTCTCCGCGTTTCCGCATTGCGACCGCTGGATCGCGCTGCTCGACGGCGCCGGCATGCGCCTGGAATTCGACGGCGAACCGCCGGCCGTGCTCGATCAGCGCCTGCATTTCGTGCCTTTCGCGGGCGAGTGGAAAACGCGCGGCACCCTGATCGACGGACCGGTGCGCGATTTCAACCTGATAGCGCGCCGCGATTTGTGGCGCTGCGAAGTCCGCCATCGTCCGCTGGTCGGCTCGATGCTGTTCGCCGCGAGCGCGGCCGACCTGTGGTTCATCTATCTCGCCGCAGGTTCGGCGCGGATCGAACATCGCGGCGATCTGCCGCCGATGTCAGCCGGCGATTCGCTGCTGCTCGAAACCGACAGCGAGCCCGGCTCCGTCGTCGTCGACGGCGGCGGCGAATTGGTCGTGATCAAACTGACCGCATCACCGTAACGCGGCTACAACACCGCCGCGCCGCCGATCAGCAGCAGCACGGCGACCGCCACCCCGAAGATGCTGAACACCATCTGTTTCACGCTGCGCCCGCGCGCCCACAGCAGAAT
>DAIMZS010000052.1:0-10713 GCA_036733825.1 Rudaea sp. | reverse complement strand
CATCACGCGCACGTTGTCGATATCGAGCTTCTGCGTGTCGCGCAGCCAGGCGCGCATCGCGTCGGGCGTCGAGCGTACATCCTCGGGGACCGGCAACTCGACGCGG
The DNA here is from genome assembly GCA_036733825.1 of Rudaea sp. Lineage (GTDB taxonomy): Bacteria > Pseudomonadota > Gammaproteobacteria > Xanthomonadales > Rhodanobacteraceae > Rudaea. The sequence goes on along the minus strand of DAIMZS010000052.1, from coordinate 10,607 downwards.
GCGATTTCGCTCGAATCTCCCTGCGGCAACTTGAGCAGCGCGCGATGATTCTGGATGAAGCCGGTCGACCCGAACAGGATCGCCGCGATCGCGCCCCAGGCGCCAATCCACAGATGCAGCTGACGCACGATGCGATGCGTCCGGTTGCGCTTCGCCGCGGTGCTCGGCACGGCGATCGCAGGATTTTGTGCACTCATGGTTCCGCCCATCGACGAAGAAGGTTGTGATAGACGCCGGTCAACTCGATCAGCGCGGGATGATCGGCCTGGGTCTTGCCGAGCTTGCGGATCGCGAGGTCAAGGTCGAACAGCAATTTGCGTTCACCCGTATCGCGCACGAGGCTTTGGATCCAGAAGAATGAGGCGAGCCGCTCACCGCGCGTGACCGGCTCCACTCGATGCACGCTCGACGCCGGATAAAGCAGCATGTCGCCGGCCGGCAGCTTCACGCGCTGCGCGCCGAAGCTGTCCTCGATGACGAGCTCGCCGCCGTCGTACTCGTCCGGCGCGGACAAGAACAAAGTTGCCGACAAATCGGTACGCACGGCCTGCACGAGCTGCCCGGTGCGGTCATAGCGCACCGCATTGTCGATGTGCGCGCCGAAGCCGTCACCGACGCGATAGCGGTTGAACAGTGGCGGAAACACGCACTGCGGCAGGGCGGCGGCGAAGTAGGTCGTGTTCGCCTTCAGCGCGGTGCGCACGAGCGCGCCGAGTTCGAGCGCAACGGGATCATCCTCAGCCAATTGCAGGTTGTGCTTCGCCCGCGCCGATTGGTGACCGGCGGTGATGCGCCCGTCCGCCCATGCCGCGGCGGCCAACTTTTCGCGGAACTGCGCGACTTGGTCGGTGCTCAGAATGTTAGGGATATGCAGCAGCATGATCGATCGTCGGAGTGAGCGGTGACCTTATCAGCCGTCATTCCCGCGCGCTCCTGGCGGGAATGACGATCTAGAGCATCAAAATTTATACGTCGCCGTCAACTGCGCCGAACGCGCATCGCCCGGCGTGCCCCACGCGATGTCGCCGGACGTGCGTACGCGCGTCAGGTACTTCTCGTTGAACAGATTGTTGACGTTGAGCTGCAGCGAGAAATGCCGGTTGAACTTGTACGCGACCATCGCGCGCTGCAGCCAGTAAGCGTCGACCTCGTTCAACGGACCGTGCGGGTTCGTCGCCGAATGCTGGCTGACGTTGTAGCTGCCGACGTAGGTGGCGCCGTAGCCGACCTGCAGCGCGGCGGTGGCGTCGTAGGTCGTCCACAGGCTCAGCGAATTTTCCGGCGTGCTCAGCAGCGGATCGCCTTTGGTGTAATCGCCGCCCTGCCCGGCGACGTAGTTCGACGCGCCCTGCAGCACCTTCGATTTCAGATGCGCATAGTTGGCGTACACCGCCCAGGTGTCGGTGATATTGCCGGTCGCGCCGAGCAGCAGGCCGTCGACGCGCGCCTTGCCGTCGAGCGCCATCTGACCCGACGGATTGTCCGGATTGCCCGGATCGGCGACGAGATAATTCTGCCGGTCGTTACGGAACACCGAGCCGGTCAGCGACAGCTTGCCGTCGAGCACATCCCACTTCGCGCCGATCTCGTAGTTGACCGCGGTCTGCGGGTCGACATCGCAATTGGCCGTGCCGGTCGTGCTCGATCCTGTGCACGAGCCGTTGACCGACGCCGCGGACGGCGTTTTCGAATTGCTGTACGCGGTGTAGATGCTGGCGTTCTCGACCGGCTTGTAGACCAGGCCGATGCGCCAGGAAAGCAGATCGTTGGAATTCTTCGCCGGCGCCGCGGCGCCCGTGATCGTGCCGATGCCGGTGTTGACGGGATTGGGCACGGCGACGGTCGGCGCGGTATAGAGCTTGACTGTGTACGTCGTCGCGCTCGCATCGCTGCGTTCCCAGCGCACGCCGCCGTTGAGCGACCAATGCTCGTCGAACTTCGCGTTGTCGAACAGATAGACCGCCGCGTCGTCGAGCGTGCCGTCGATCTTTCCGGTCAGTGTGCGGTTGGCCGGCCCCATGTAGATCGAGTCCGGATCACCGATCGGCGTGAACGGGAAATAGCCCGGCGCGGCGTACGGATTCGTGCCGTCGGCATTGCGGTACTGGCTGTAGCCGTCGAACGCGTAGGTCTCGTGCGAAAGCGACAGCCCGGCGACCGCCGTGTGTTCGACGGCGCCGGTATGGAACACCGAGTTCAGGTCGGTCTGGTTGTAGAGAATCTTGTTCGTCGTATCGCGGATATTGCCGCGCGGCCCACTCGGCATGTAGTAGCCCGGCGGCACGATGATCTGCAGCACGGTGCCCGGATTGAGCGTGCACGAGGCGCCGCTGGGCTGCAGGTTGTTCGCCTCGCAGAACGTGCCCTGCGGCGGATCGACCAGCGAAAACTGCGTCACGCGTTGCGCGCGCGTGAGGTTGCGCAGCGAAAAGTCCTCGCTGAAACGATGCTGGATGACGCTCGTGAACGCGTCGGCGCGGATCTGCTGCGTGTCGTAGTTGCGGTAGCCGTAATACGCATGCGGATCGACGCCGGGAAGGATCTGCCCCTTGTACGTCGGCACGCCGTACTGCGGCACATTGTCGTCGTGCTGATGGAAATAACTCAAGGTCATGCTCGTATCGGTGCCGAGGCCGAAACCGATCGACGGCGCGAAACCCCAGCGCTTGAAATTCTCCACGTCGCGCCCCGGCACGTCGTTTTCGTGCGCCATTAAGTTGATGCGGAACGCAGTGTTGTCGCCGATCTGCTGATTGGTGTCGGCGGTCAAGCGGCCGTAGCCGTCGGTGCCGACGCCGGCCTTCAGTTCGGTGCGGTCGGTCAGCATCGGCGCCTTGCTGACCAGGTTGATCGAGCCGCCGACCGAACCCGAACCGGCATACACCGAGTTCGCGCCGTTGACGAGCTCGACGCTGTCGAGATTGAACGGATCCGAACGCGTGTACTGCGCGCTGTCGCGCACGCCGTCGACGGTGATGTCGGTGCTGCCGGTGAAGCCGCGCAGGTTGATGCTGTCGCCGTAGCCGCCGCCGCCCTCGCCCGCGCCGAAGGTGATGCCGGGCAACGTGGTGAGGATATCGCGCAGGTTGAGCAGGTTCTGCTCGGCGATGACTTTCTGCGGCACGATCGTGATCGTCTGCGGCGTGTCGAGCAGCGAGGCGGTCAGTTTCGGCGACGTCGCCTGCGCGTTTGGTATGCCACGCACGTCGACCTTGTCGAGCTCGGTCGGATTCTTGCGCGAGGTTTCCGTCGCATCGGCCGCGTCAGCGGCGTCGGCCGCCAGGCTGGCCGCAGGCGAGGCGCCGCCGGCCGCTGCGTCGGACGCGTTCGCCGCGAAGACGATAGCGGGCGAGGCCGCCGCCAGCATGGCGGCGTAGAGAGGGGAAAACTTCAATATCGATCGTGGCATGGCTCGTCGGTTTCCTTGTCTGGCGAGTCATCCCTTGCCCGCGCGCCTGTGCACGCGAACGTGCCCAGTGGACAAGCTGAGTAAGACTACGGATGCAAATAAGAATGATTCCTATTATTGCACAACAGCAAACGGATGCAAGGCCAGAACGAACGGTTTGTCAGTCGAAGCGGTCATCGCGCGTATACACCTGCGCGTTTTCCACCTTCACTGGAAATTTCGCGATCGGCTCGTAAGCCGGCGGACACGTCGCCGCCCCGGTGCGCACGTCGAAGCGCGCGCCGTGGCGCGGGCATTCGACCTCGAAGCCATGAATCTCGCCGCCGGCGAGCTCGCCGCCGTCGTGGGTACAAATGTCCTCGACCGCGTAGAGGACGCCGTCAATGTTGAATACGGCGATGGCGGTATCGCCGTCCCAGGCGACTTTGAACTCGCCGGGCAACAGTTCGGATTGGGCGCAGACACGAATCCACTCACTCATCGCAACTGCACCTCTCCGTCATTCCGGCGAAAGCCGGAATGACGAGACAAAAAGCGCGCGCCATCACAACGGCTTTTCCAGCAGCTCGAACCTCAAATCGTCGCGCTTGGGAATGCCGAAGCGCTCGTCGCCGTACGGAAACGGCTTGAACTTGCCGGTGCGCCGATAGCCGCGCCGCTCGTACCACGCAACGAGTTCGTCGCGCACCGAAATCACCGTCATCTCCATGCGCGCGCAGCCGAAGTCCTCGCGCGCGACGCGTTCGGCCTCGGCCATCACGAGCTTGCCGAGGCCCGCGCCCTGCTGGCTCGGATCGACGGCGAACATGCCGAAATAGCAGGCGTCACCCTGCTTCTCGATATGGCAGCAGGCGAGCAGCAGCACGCCGCGCTCGGCGAGCAGCACGAGGCTGCCGCTCTTCTCGATGATCTCGCCGACGCCCTTCGGATCGACGCGCTGGCCGTCGAGCAGATCAGCCTCCGTCGTCCAGCCTACCCGGCTCGCGTCGCCGCGATAGGCCGAGGTGACGAGTTTTTCGATCGTCGGAATATCGGCGAGCGTGGCCAGGCGGAATTCGACGGCGGCCTCGTTCGGCAATTCGGTGACGGCGGTCATCAGGGACTTCCTTCGGTGGTGGTCTTTGCGATTCCGGCCAACGCGGCGCGCAGCGTCGCGAACGGCAGCAGCGCGCATTTGCGCCGCGACGGATAGTGTGCCAGCGCGGCGAGCGCATTCAAGTCGCCGAGCACGGCGTCCGCGTCGAGTTCACCGCGGATCAGACGCGCAAAGCGCGCTTCGAGCTCGGCGGCGCCGTCCGCGTCGAGCCCGGCGCTGCGCTCGCCGAGCAGCGAGGCGCTCGCCTTGGCGATCGCGCAGGCTTCGCCGCGAAACGTGAGCGCCGCGATGCGCCCGTCGACGACACGCACCTCCGCGTGCAGCGCATCGCCGCACAGCGGATTGGCGCCATCGGCGACATGCGTCGGCGCGTCGAGCACGCCGAAGTGGCGCGGCGCGCGGCTGTGTTCGAGAACGATGCGCTGGTACAACTCGCGGGCGGACATCCGCGTATTGTACGTCGCCGCGCTCGCCCGATGCCCGCGCCGCGCCATCATTTCGCCATCCGCGGCGGCGATGCTCTGGCGCCGATCCCATGAGACTCGACCTATGCCCTCGTTCCACCGCCGCCTTCCGCTGCTTGCCGCGAGCTGCCTCGCCCTCGCCGCCTCCACTGTTTCCGCCGCCGGCGACCGCGACGACGCGGCGCTGCAGGCGCGCCTCGCCGCGCTGGCCGAGCGCGCGCGGCCGGGCACGCTCGGCATCGCCGTGCTCGATCCGGACAGCGGCGCGTCGTGGCGCGTCAACGCCGACCGCGCCTATCCGATGATGAGCGTGTTCAAGGCGCCGCTCGGCGCCGCGGTGCTCGAACGCGTCGATCGCGGCGTGCTGTCGCTCGATCGCACAGTCGCGTTGACGCCGGCCGATCTGCGCGCAGGGCCTGGCCCGATGCGCGGCGAGCTGCAAAGCGGGCGCACCGAGTTCAGCGTGCGCCGGCTGCTCGACGCGGCGGTCAGCGAAAGCGACAACACCGCGGCCGACGCGCTGGTCAAGCTTCTCGGCGGCCCGGCGGCGGTGACGGCCTTCCTGCGCGCGCACGGCGTCGACGGCATGCGCGTGGACCGCGACGAGCGCACGCTCGCGCACGACATCGACGGCTTGGCCGCCGACGCCGACGCGCCGCGCGCGAATGAATCCGCCGCGGAAAAACTCGCGCGCCGGCGCCGCGGCTACGCTGGCTACCTTGCCGATCCGCGCGATACGAGCACCCCCGAGGCCGCCGTGACGTTTCTGCGCAAACTTTGGCGCGGCGAGCTGGTGTCGCGCGAATCGACCGCGCTGCTGCTCGAAATGATGACGCACTCGCCGACTGTGCCGAACCGGCTCAAAGGCGGCGTGCCGGCGGGCGCGCGGCTCACGCACAAAAGCGGCACGTCGATCACGTTCGAAGGCGTCACTGCGGCGCACAACGATATCGGCGTCGTCAGCTGGCCCGACGGGCGCACCGTCATCGTCGCCGCCTTCCTGACCGCCTCGCCCGCTTCGGAACCCGAACGCGATGCGATTTTTGCGACGCTGGCGCGAGACGTGGCTGCCGAACTGCATCCCTGACGACATCGCACGTGCCATCGCCGCGCAGGCCGAATAAACTCGGCTCGACACGACGATATCGGGAGACCTCGACGATGAATCCACAACGGCGCGCCCTGCTCGGCGGCATGGCACTGGCGGCGCTCGCGCAAGCGCACGCGGGCACATCCGGCGAACCCACACCGCAGCCCGCCGCCGACGCGCCCGATGCGCCGCCGTGGCCGCCCGCCGAGCGCATCGCGTTGTGGCCCGGCGATCCGCCCGGCATGCCGGCCACGCCGCCGACGCCGGCGCTGACGATGAACGGCGCGCGCGGCGAGCGCCAGCTCTGGGTCGCAGGCATCGCGCGCCCGGAGATCAACGTCTTCCGCGCGCCGCGTCCGGACGGATCGGCCCTGCTCGCAATTCCGGGCGGCGGCTACGGTTTCGTCTCGGTGCAGAACGAAGGCATCGACATCGCGCGGCGCTACACGCCGTTCGGCACGAGCGTGTTCGTGCTGACGTATCGCCTGCCGGGTGAAGGTTGGAGGAATCGTCAGCGCGTGCCGCTCGCCGATGCGCAGCGCGCGATGCGGTTGCTGCGCATGCGGGCGGCGACGCTGGGCATCGATCCGGAGCGCCTCGGCGTCCTCGGATTTTCCGCGGGCGGCCATCTCGCCGCCGATTTGGCGACCGCGTTCGATGAAGCGTGCTACGCGCCGGTCGATGCGGCGGACAAGCTGTCGGCACGGCCGCGTTTCGTCGGGCTCGGCTATCCGGTCGCCAGCCTGATGCCCGGCGCGGGTCATGACGGCTCCCGCGACAACCTGCTCGGCACAAACGCCAGTGCCAGCGAAGTTGCCAAGCACTCGCCCGCTGAGCATGTGCGTCCGGAGACGCCGCCGACATTTGTCTTCCATGCGTTCGACGACGATGTCGTTCCGGTCGAATCGAGCCTGCGCTGGATCGCCGCGTGCCGCCGCGCGCGCGTTTCGATCGAAGCCCATCTGTTCGAGAAAGGCGGACACGGGTTCGGCCTGCATGCATCGGTCGACAACTCCGCCGCGCTCTGGCCGGAATTGTTCGCGGCGTGGATGCGCCAGCAGCAGAGCTGACGTTTCCAAAATTTTCCAACATATCGCGCCGCTCTGGCGCGATGACCGTTTCATGCGCACAATCGGCGCATGGAGACACAATACGACGCGATCGTGATCGGCAGCGGCATCAGCGGCGGCTGGGCGGCGAAAGAACTCTGCGAAAAAGGCCTGAAGACGCTCGTGCTCGAGCGCGGGCGCGACGTGCAGCATCTCAAGGATTATCCGACGATGTCGCTGCGCCGCTGGGACATGGATCTGCGCGGCGACAATCCGCGCTCGTGGAACGACGCCAATCCGCTGATCGCGCGCGCCGCCGGCTACGACGCGACGACCAAGCATTTCTTCGTCAAGGATGAAGACCATCCCTATGTGCAGGAGAAGCCGTTCCTCTGGGTGCGCGGCTATCAGGTCGGCGGCAAGTCGCTGATCTGGGGCCGCGCCTGCGCGCGCTGGTCGCCGATGGATTTCGAGGCGCCCAAGCGCCTGGGCTACGGCATTCCCTGGCCGATCGGCTACGACGACGTCGCGCCGTGGTACGGCCACGTCGAGAAATTCATCGGCGTCTGCGGCAGCAAGGAAGACATCGAGGAGATGCCGGACGGCGACTATCTGCCCGCCTACGAACTCAACGCGGTCGAGCAGCATCTGCGCAAGGTGCTCAAGGAAAAATTCGGCCGCCACTATGTTTCCGGCCGCTGGGCGCACATCACCGACGCGCAGGAAATCCACCGCCAGCAGGGACGGGCCACCTGCCGCAACCGCAACCTGTGCATGCGCGGCTGTCCGTTCGGCGGCTACTTCTCATCGAACGCGAGCACGCTGCCGTGGGCTTCGAGGACCGGCAACCTCACCGTGCGTCCGTTTTCGGTCGTGCACTCGATCATTTACGACGAGGCGACGAAGCAGGCGAGCGGCGTCAAGGTGATCGACACGAACACGCACGAGGAACTCGTGTTCAAAGCCAAGGTGATTTTCGTCAATGCCTCGGCGCTGAACTCGACGCTGATTCTGCTCAACTCGAAATCGCAGCGCTTCCCGAATGGCCTCGGCAACGATCACGGCGTGCTCGGCAAATACGTCGGCTTCCACAACTACCGCGCCGGCATGAGCGCGGAGATCGAAGGTTTCGAGGATTCGTACTACGAGGTCTACAAACCGGCCGAAAGCATCATCCCGAACTTCCGCAACGTGCATAAGCAGGACGCCGATTTCCTCGGCGGCTACGTGATCTTCAGCGGCGCGAGCCGGCGCCTGATCGACGACAACGACGCGCACGGCGAGACGATCGGCGCGAAGTACAAGCAATCGATCAGCCGACCCGGCAAGTGGACGGCGTACATGTACATGCAGGGCGAAACGCTGCCGAACGCCGCGAACCACGTGCGCCTGTCGCCCGACAAAAAAGATCCATGGGGAATCCCGCAGCTCGTCATCTCGGTCGGCTACGACGACAACGCCGAACGCATGGTGCGCGACTTTCTGAGCGAAGGCCGCAAGATGCTCGAAGCCGCGGGCTTCACCAACGTCAGCACGAACGACAATCATTGGCCGCCCGGCCTCGACATCCACGAGATGGGCGGCGCGCGCATGGGCGCCGATCCGAAAACCTCGATGCTCAACGCGCACAACCAAATGCACCTGTGCAAGAACGTCTTCGTCACCGACGGCGCCTGCATGACGAGCACGGGCAGCCAGAGCCCGTCGATCCTCTACATGGCGCTGACCGCGCGCGCGGCGAACTACGCCGCCGATCAGCTCAAGCAACACGGGAGGATCGTCTGATGGATCGCCGCGAATTGCTGCGCGCCGTCGCCGCGCTCACCGGCTGCGCCGTGATCGGCGCTGAGCGCCTTTTCGCGGCCGCGCCCGATTCGGCGGCGTACACGCCGGCGCAAGTGGCGTTGTTCGACGAAATCGCCGAAACGATTCTGCCGCGCACCGATACGCCCGGCGCGAAAGATGCGCAGGTCGGCGCTTACATCGCCCGCTACTCGGCGGCGTGCTATCCGCCGGCGAATCTCGCGATCCTGCGCGCCGGTCTTGCGGACATCGATGCGCGCGCGCGCAAAGCCTACGGCAGCGATTTCATGCGCTGCACGCGCAAGCAAAGAGAGGCACTGCTGATCGACATCGACGCGGCGGCCAAGCGGCACGCGCGCGAACCCGGCGACCAGCCGCCGCACTGGTTCACTCTGTGCAAACAGCTCACCCTGTTCGGCTTCTTCACTTCGGAAGCGGGCGCGTCGCGCGTGGCGCGCTATCGGCCCGTGCCGGGGCCGTACAAGGGTGTGGTGCCATACAAGGGCGAGACATTTTGGGCGTGGTAAATACCGACACTCATTGGAGATCGAAGCGAATGAAATACGCCGTTATGTTTTTTGCCGCTGCGCTCGGCATCACCGCGCACGCCGCCGAACCGGCCAAGAAGGACAAATCCGTTGCACCCAACGCGCTATCCGAAAAACAACAGCGCGAAGGCTGGAAGCTACTGTTCGACGGCAAGTCGACCGCCGGCTGGCATCGCTTCAATGAAAAAACGATCGGCAAGTCGTGGGCGGTCGACGGCGACAGCCTGCACCTCGACACGAGCCAGAAGAAAGACGGCTGGCAGGCACCCGACGGCGGCGACATCGTCAACGACGGCGTGTTCGCCAATTTTCATCTCAAGCTCGACTGGAAGATCGCGCCGGCAGGCAACAGCGGCGTGATGTTCTACGTGCAGGAAGGCCCGCAGTACAAGTATCCGTGGCAGACCGGCGTCGAATCGCAGGTGCTCGACAACGTCGCCGCGGAAGATGCGAAGTTCGACAAGCATCGCGCCGGCGACTTGTATGATCTGATCGCAGGCAAGCCCGAGGCCGTGCGTCCGGCCGGCGAGTGGAATCGTCTGGAAATCATCAGCGACCATGGCCGTCTGGTCGAGAAGCTCAACGGCACCGTCGTGGTCGAGACGACCCTGTGGGGCGATACCTGGAAACAACTGATCGCCGGCAGCAAGTTCCGCGACATGCCCGGTTTCGGCACATTCCGCGAGGGCAAGATCTCGCTGCAGGATCACGGCGCGGATGTGTGGTTCCGCAACATCATGATCCGCGAGTTGAGATAAGACATTCTTTAACGCGGATCAGAGCGGATCAGAACGGATAACAGCGGATAGAGAAAATTTTCAAAATCCGCTCTTATCGGCTCTATCCGCTTTGATCCGCGTTAAGCGCTTTTCGCCATCAAGCCAGCAGCTTGCGTACTTTCGCGATCGCCGCGATGAACGCATCGATTTCCTCGCGCGTGTTGTAGAACGCGAGCGAGGCGCGCGCCGTCGCCGGCACGCCGTAGAACTGCATCAGCGGATGCGCGCAGTGATGGCCCGAACGCACAGCGACGCCTTCGTGGTCGAGCAGCGTCGCCAGGTCGTGCGCGTGCACGCCGTCGATCAGGAACGAGAACACCGCGGCCTTCTCCTTCGCCTCGCCGAACAGCCGCAGCCCGGGCACGGATT
>DAIMZS010000051.1:0-14411 GCA_036733825.1 Rudaea sp. | reverse complement strand
GAAGACGTAGTGATCGAGCAGCACCTTCCAGGCTCGCTTCTCCGCCGCAGGCAGCGATTTGAAGGCCAAGATGTTGTGCATCAGGACGCCCAGCGCCGTCGGCGGCGCATAGCCGTCGCTGCGCACGAATTTCCACCAGTAATTGACCAGAGCATTGATCTTTTCCAGCGAGGCGACGTGGTGCCACCACATCGGCGGAATGTAGATCGCGTCGCCCGGTTCGAGCTCGGCGACCTGCGCGGCGGCCAGGGCAAGCTTCAGGCGTGGAAAGCGCGGATCGTCAGGCCGGTCGAGCCGCGCCAAGCTGATCGCCGCGCCGGTTGGCGCGAATTCGAGCGGTCCGACGTAGAGATTGGCGACCTGTTCCGGCGCGAACAAGGTGAAGCGGCGGCGCCCATGCAGTACGCAGGCGATGTTGTGGTATTCGTCGAAATGCGCCGGTGTGGTGACGCGGTTGCCGATCCAGATGCGGGGCGCGACGCTCGCATCGAGAAACGGCAGCGTGTGTTCGCCGAGGAAACCCGGCAGGCAAGCGGAAATCAGCGCGCTCTGGATCGCGACACCCGGCACGCGTTCGTGCGCCGTCAGTTCGAGCAGGCGCTGAAGCCCCTGGCCGATCGACACGCGGCGATGTTCGTAATTGAAGCCGTCGAAGTTGGCGTTGTAGCCGATCACGCCCTCTGCGTCCGCCGGCATGACGAGCGCGTCGACCGGCGTACCGCTGTCGAACGCGCTCAGGCGCGCGACGAATTCCGCGTCGGCAAGCCGTTCGCGCACGAGCGGCCACTCGCGCGCCAAACCGCGGATCACGAGAGGTTGTTCGCGCCCGATCAGATCTTCGCGTGCGAACGCGCGATCAGCGCCGGCAAATTCCTCAATGGCACTCGCCATGCTAAGCCGCGTCCGCCACGCGGACGGCGGCGACGAACGCGCGCAGTTTGGCGGCGTCCTTGATCCCCGGCGCCGACTCGATGCCGCTGGAAACATCGACGGCGTACGGCCGCACCGTGCGAATCGCCGCGCCGACATTCTGCGCGGTCAGTCCGCCGGCAAGCACGATCGGCTTGGCGAATGCCCGCGTCGCGGCCGACCAGTCGAACGCCTTGCCGCTGCCGCCCTGCTCGCCCACGGCGTGGCCGTCGAGCAGGAATCCCGCGGCCGCGGGATGCGCGCGCACTACCTCGGCCGGGTCGATACCGCCGCCCATCGCGACCGCCTTCAGGTACGGCACGCGATAGCGCACGCAATCCTGTGCGCTTTCGCTGCCGTGGAACTGCAGCAGATCGGGCTGCACCGCCGCGACCGCTTCGGCGATGAAGCCCGGCGTGTCGTCCATGAACAGCGCGACGAGGTCGACGAACGGCGGCAGCGACATGCGGATATCTCGCGCGCGGGCGATGCCGGCGAATCGCTTGCTCTTGTCGGTGAGCACGACCCCGATCGCGTCGACGCCGAGGGCCACCGCCGCCTGCACGTCCTCGATCCGCGTCATGCCGCAAAACTTGATGCGCGTGCGTGCGCGGGTGCTTTCGGTTTTCATCGTCCCTCCTTCGCCGTCCGGCTCAGTTCGGGCGGCAAGCCGTATTCTGGAGGATAGTACGGACGCAGGAACGTGAGTCCTTGCGCGACCGCCGTCGGCCCGGCCACGGCGCGATTGCGGCCGGCGAGCAGCTGCGCGATCCATTCGGGTTTTTCCTCGCCGCGGCCGACCGGCAGCAGGCTGCCGACGATGTTGCGCACCATGTGGTGCAGAAAGGCGTTGGCCTGGATTTCGAGCACGACGCGGTCGTCCACGCGCGCGACGGAAATCTCTTCCACGCAGCGCATCGGCGAGCGCGCCTGGCAGGCGACCGTGCGGAAGGCGCTGAAATCGTTCTCGCCGAGCAGCGCCTGCGCGGCGCGATGCATCGATGCGGCGTCGAGCGGCACGCGCTCCCAGGCCACGCGGCGCGCGTCGAGCGCCGCGCGCACGGGTCGGTTGAGGATGGTGTAGCGATAGCGCCGCGCCAGCGCGGAGAAGCGCGCATGGAAATCGCCGGCGACCGGCTGCGCCCAGAGTACGGCGACGCTCGGCGGCAGATTCGAATTGGTGCCGAGCGTCCAGCCGCGCATGCTGCGTTCGGCGCGGGTGTCGAAATGCACGACCTGACACTGCGCATGCACGCCCGCGTCGGTGCGGCCGGCGCAGGTGATTTCGATCGGTTCGTCGGCGACTTTCGACAGCGCCGCTTCGACCGCGGCCTGCACGCTCGGCCCGTGGCTCAGGCGCTGCCAGCCATGAAAATCGGTGCCGTCGTATTCGATGCCGAACGCGATGCGCATGAAAAAAGGGCCAGGGACAAAGGGCGAGTTTAAGCGTTTGCTCGCCCCTCGTCCCTGGCCCCGACTTTCGTCCTATCGGATCTCCGAGAGCAGCTTGCGCGCTTCTTCCTGCTGCGTAGCGTTGCCCTCGGCAAGCACCTCGTCGAGCATCGAGCGCGCGCCTTCGGGATCGCCCATGTCGAGGTAGGCGCGGGCGAGATCCAGACGCGTGCCGACGGTGTCTTCGTCGAGCAGGCTGACCGGGGCTTCGTCCGGCTCCTCGTCGTGGATGGTTTCGACATGATCCTTCACGGGCGTCTCCGGTTCGATGCCGACGTGCTTGCCGAATTCGCGCTCGAACTCGAGGTCGGCCAGTTCATTGGATTCCTGCGTGTGCTCGATGCGCGGCTCGAATTCGAGCGGCTCGTCGAGCATCGACTTCAGATGCTGGTCGTGCGCATTCGGCTCCTCGTGCGCGACCGGATCGTGCTTCAGGCCCGCTTCCTCGTCGAAGAAGAAATCGTCCGGATGATGGCCGCCCGTCGGCGCCAGCGCCGGCTCGGCGAACAAGGGGCTGCCCGGCAGCAGCTGCCGGCCGAGCTGCGCGACTTCGTGCCATTCGGCCGAATCCTCGGGCAGCTTTTCGTGCAGCGAGTGCGCAAGCGCGACGAAACGGTCGGTATCGCCGTCGTCGAAATGGCGGCGCAGCTGTTCCATGTCGTCGTCGCCCTCGGCCGGCTCGCCGGTGTCCGCGGCGGAATGCGCGGCCTGAGCGTGGTCGTAGTAGCGCTCCGCCTCCTTTTCCATCTCGGCGTGCTGGTCTTCGCCGATTTCGTCGGCGGCGACCGCTGCAGCGACGGCGCGCGTCGGCCGCGGATTCACCTTCTTCTTGCCGAGGACGCGAGCGAGCAGCCCGCCGGCGATCAGGACGAGAATGCCGCCCGCGCCGTAGAGCAGATAAGGGTTGTCGACATAATCCGCGTACCAGGGCTTTGCGGCCGCCGCGGGTTTGGCGGCGGCAGCGGCAGGCGCTGGAGGCTTTGCCACCGCAGTCGCGGGCGGCGCGGCCGGTGCCGGGCTCGGCGTGGCGGTCGGTGGCGCCGCGGCAGGCGCCGAAGGCTGCTGCGCCGTCGCGGGCGCGGCGGCGGGAGGCGTCGCCGGAACCGGCGCAGGCGTGGGCGTCGAAGCGACCGGCGCGGGCGCCGGTGCCTGCGTCGGCGCCGCGGCAGCCGGCGTCGGTGCAGCCGGTGCGGCAGCAGGCGCGGCCGCGGTCGTCTCGGGCTTCGCCGCCGGCGCAGTTGCCGCCGTTTCAGTCGGTTTCGCGCCGGTTTTCGACGCTTCGAGCTGCTTGAGCTTGTTCTGCAGCTCGGCGATCTCGGAATCCTTCAGCGAAATCAGCCGCTGGCTCTTGTTGTTGATGTCTTCGAGCTGATTGACGCGCGATTTGAGCTCGCCCGTCTCCTGCTCGCGGCTCGACAGCGCCTCTTTGGTGCGGGCGAGATCGGCGCGCAGGGCCACGGCGTCTTTGCTGCCGCCGCCCGAACCGCCGTGACTCGTGCCCGTTTCACTGCCGACGCCGGTGGTCGGCGGCACCAGCGCCAAGCGCTCGGAACCGTTCTTCGGCGCTGCCGGCGCCGGCGCAGATTTTTCCCCGGCCGGGGCGGCACCGGTGTTCGCGACCAGCGTCGCCGTGCCCGAACCCTGCCAGGACTGATACTGCGCACGCACCGCCGCGGCGGCTTCACGCAGCGAACCTGCGGCGCGCACCTCGTCGGACGAGGGGATGCGCAGCACCGCGCCGGTCTTCAGCGCATTCATGTTGCCGGCGAACGCCTCGGGATTGGCCTTGTACAGCGCCAGCAACATGCGGTTGTAGTCTTTCGCATCGTCGCCGTACTCGCTGGCGATCTGCGACAGCGTATCGCCGCGCTGCACGGTATACGTGCCCGCGGCGGGCGCGGACGGCTTCGGTGCGGGTGGCGGCGCCACCGGCGCCGGGCGCGGCGCAGGGGCCGGTGCAGGCGCAGGCGCGGCCTGCGCGACCGGCTTCGGCGCTTCGGCGCGCGGCTGGCTGACCGGCGTGCGCGGCGCGGCTTCGACCGGCTTGGGTTTTTCCGCCGGCTTCGGCGTGGTCGCGAGCACCGCGGGCGCGGTCACGGGCGGATCGAGCAGCACGGTGTATTCGCGCAGCAGCTTGCCTTTGCTCCAGCTCGCCTCGATGAGGAAATCGAGGAACGGCTCGCGCACGGCTTCCTTGGTCGTCAGGCGAATCACCTTCTGGCCGCGGCCATTGCTGGACACGGTGAATTCGATCGGCACGGTGACGCGCGTGCGGCTCAGGCCCACGCGCTGGAAATCCTCGGCCGAAGCCAGGTCGACGCGCAAATCCTCGACCTCCGCGGCCGAATCGGCGACGACAGGAATTTCGGCGAGCAACGGCTGGTTGAGCCCGGACTTGATCTGGATCGGGCCCAAGCCCAGCGCGAACGCCTGGCTTGCGGCCATCGCCAAGGCAACGGACAGCGCGGATTTGATCGGCCCTTTCATGGCATTTCCCCCAAGAATCGAACTTCAGTCAGGCGCAACGGACAATCCCGGGAGGCAGCCCCGGTGGTGCAAATCTTAGAATGCACATCATCTAAGGGGCATAACTATGAAACGCCATTGCGTTTTCTGCAAGGCCTAGGGGCCGCTTTCGCGGCCCGGATTGTCTACCCGATCAAAGATAGGAGGCGATCAGCAGCTCGCCGACCTGGACCGCGTTGAGGGCGGCGCCCTTGCGGATGTTGTCGGAAACGATCCACAGGTCCAGGCCGTGCGGGTGCGAGACGTCCTCGCGGATGCGGCCGACAAAGGTTTCGTCCTTGCCCGCGGCGTCGCCGACCGGCGTCGGGTAGCCGCCGGGCTTGCGCTCGTCGATCACTTTCACGCCCGGCGCGGTTTCGAGCAGTGCACGCGCTTCTTCCGCCGTCACCTTGTCGCGTGTTTCGATGTGTACGGCTTCGGAGTGGCCGTAGAACACCGGCACGCGCACCGCGGTCGGGTTCACGAGGATGGATTTGTCCTCGAGAATCTTCTGCGTCTCCCAGACCATCTTCATTTCTTCCTTGGTGTAGCCGTTGGCCTGGAACTCGTCGATGTGCGGGATCACGTTGAAGGCAATCTGCTTAGTGAACTTCGACGGCGGATATTCCTGGAAATTGAGCAACGCCGCGGTCTGCTTGCCGAGCTCCTCCGCGCCCGAGCGGCCCGCGCCCGAGACGGACTGATACGTCGCCACGTTGATGCGCGTGATGCCGTACTTGCGATGAATCGGCGCCAGCGCGACGAGCATCTGCATCGTCGAGCAGTTCGGATTGGCGATGATACCGTGCTTCGTGTAACCCGCGATCGCGTGCGGATTCACTTCGCTGACGACGAGCGGGATGTCGTCCTGGTAGCGAAATTCCGACGTGTTGTCGATCACCACCGCACCCGCGGCCGCCGCGCGCGGCGCATGCACTTTCGACACGCTGCCGCCGGCGGAGAAGAACGCGATGTCGACGCCGTTGAAATCGAAGTCGGCCAGGTTCTGCACGGTGATCGATTTGTTGCCGAACTCGACCTTGCCGCCCGCGCTGCGCTCGCTCGCGAGCGGCACCAGCTCGGAGATCGGAAATTTGCGCTCGGCGAGGATGCTCAGCAGCGTCTCGCCGACGGCGCCGGTGGCGCCGACCATTGCAACCTTGTACTTCTCTTTCTTGCTCATCTTTACGTCGACTCAGGCTTCGGGGGAGTAGGTTTTTTTATTTGCTGCGCAGCAGCATAGCACGCCGGCGCTGGCGCACAAACAGCCGTCTGGACGGCTAAACGATCCTATGCTCGTCATTCCCGCGTGCTTCTAGCGGGAATCCAGTGCCTTATCCTTTGCCTTCGATCAAGCAGAAGCAAAGTCGCTGGATTCCCGCCAGAAGCGCGCGGGAATGACGGCTGTTTCTAACGGACGACATTCGGCGGCCTTCCCGCATTCGGTCCGAAGCCGAGCGCCGCGATCAGGTTTTCGACGGCCAGCGACGCCATCGCGCGTCGTGTCGCCAGGCTGGCGCTGCCGATGTGCGGCGTCAGCACGACATTGTCGAGCGCGAGCATCTCCGCGGGCACCGCCGGTTCGTGTTCGAACACATCGAGCCCGACGCCGGCGATGCGTTTCTCGCGCAGCGCAGCGACCAGCGCCGCGTCGTCGACGATGCCGCCGCGCGCGATGTTGATCAGGTAAGCGTCGCGCTTCATCGCCGCCAGTTCGGCGGCGCCGATCGCATGCCGGGTTTGCGCCGTCAGCGGCACCGTGATCACGAGGAAATCCGCCTGGCGCAGCAACGTGCCGCGATCGACGTAGCGCGCTTTGCAATCCTCTTCGACCGCGGCCGCGGCGCGCGAGCGGTTGTGGTAGATCACCGGCATACGGAAACCCGCGGCGCGGCGCGCGATCGCCTGACCGATGCGACCCATGCCGAGAATGCCGAGCGTTTTTCCGTAGACATCGCCGCCGAGCATGATGTGGAACGACATGCCCTTCCACTGCCCTGCGCGCAGAAAGCGTTCGGCTTCGGTCACGCGCCGCGCAGTCGCCAGCATGAGCGCCCAGGCGAAATCCGCGGTGGTTTCGTCGAGCACACCGGGCGTATTCGTCGCAACGATGCCGGCGCTCTTCAAAGCAGCGATGTCGAGATTGTTGTAGCCGACGCCGCGATTGGCCACCGCACGCAGCAGCGGCGTCTGCGCAATCACGCTCGCGTCGACCGGATCGGCCACGCCGAGGATCGCGCCGGTCTTGTCGCGCAGTTTTTCCGCCATCTGCTGCGGCGTCCAATCGCAGTCACTGCTTTCGACCTCGACATCGAAATGTTCGCGCAGGCGCGCGAGGATGTCGTCGAAGAGCGGGCGCGAAACCCAGACGCGAGGCCGCGATGTGCCGGCGTTCACGAGCGCACTATCCTTCCGCCGAGCCGGGAATCAACGGCGCGATCGGCCCGACGTCGCCACATTGCGCGCGATGGCGCAGCGAGTGATCCATCAGCACGAGCGCCACCATCGCCTCGCCGATCGGCGTCGCGCGGATGCCGACACAGGGATCGTGACGGCCTTTCGTGCGCATCTCGATCGGCTCGCCCGCGAGATTCACGCTGCGCCCCGGAATCAGGATGCTCGACGTCGGCTTCAGCGCTATCGAGGCGACGACCGCCTGCCCCGAAGAAATGCCGCCGAGGATGCCGCCGGCATGATTGGAGAGAAAACCCTGCGGCGTGATCTCGTCGCGGTGCTCGCTGCCGCGCTGCGCGACCGCGGCGAAGCCGTCGCCGATCTCGACGCCCTTGACCGCGTTGATCGACATCAGCGCCGCGGCGAGGTCGCCATCGAGCTTGCCATAGATCGGCTCGCCCCAGCCCGGCGGCACGCCGTCGGCGACGACGGTGACACGCGCACCGACCGAGTCACCGGATTTGCGCAGCGCATCCATGTACTTTTCCAGCTCGGCGACCATCGACGCGTCGGGCCAGAAAAACGGATTATCTTCAACCGCGTTCCAGTCGAACGCCTTCGGCGTCACCTCGCCGATTTGCGAAAGATAGCCGCGCACGACGACGCCGAAGCGCAGCTTGAGCCATTTCTTCGCAATCACGCCCGCGGCGACGCGCATCGTCGTCTCGCGCGCGGACGAACGCCCGCCGCCGCGCGGATCGCGGATGCCATACTTCTGCCAATACGTGTAGTCGGCATGCGCGGGGCGGAACGTCTGCGCGACTTCGGCGTAGTCCTTCGAACGCGCGTCGGTATTGCGGATCAACAGCGCAATCGGCGTGCCGGTGGTCTTGCCTTCGTACACGCCTGAAAGAATCTCGACGTCATCGGCCTCATGCCGCTGTGAAGTGTGGCGCGTTTTGCCTGTTGCGCGCCGATCGAGATCGCTGCGGAATTCTTCGGCGCTCAATTCCAACCCCGGCGGACAGCCGTCGACGACGCAGCCGATCGCGGGACCGTGGCTTTCGCCGAAGGTCGTCACCGTAAGAAGTTTTCCGAAGGAATTGCTCGACACGCTGCACCTTATGTTGCTCTGAGCCCCTCTCCCATCGGGAGAGGGGTTGGGGTGAGGGCTCGGTATACATTGCGACGTCACGAAATGGCCGGACCCTCATCCGGCGCTTCGCGCCACCTTCTCCCGACGGGAGAAGGAAAATCAGCGCTTCTTCAACACCGCCTTGATCGCCTTCGCATGCGCGACGATGTCCTCACGCGCGATCGCGAACACACCCATCTGGCCGACGTCGAACTCGATCCAATTGAGCGGCAACTTCGGCAGCAGTTGCGTCAATGCCCGCTCCGATTCGCCGACTTCGACGATCAGCCAGCCGTCTTTCGACAAGTGCGCGGGCGCTTCGTCGAGAATGCGCAGTGCGAAATCGAGTCCGTCGGCACCGGCGACCAAACCTAGCTTCGGCTCATGGTCGTATTCGGGCGGCAGCGCGGCGAATTCCTGTTCGGTGACGTAGGGCGGATTGCTGACGATCAGATCGTAGACCTCGCCTTTGAGCTTGGCGAACAGATCGGACTTGAGCGCACGCACGCGCTCTTCGACGTTCTGGAAGGCGATGTTCTCCTTCGCCAGCGCCAGCGCCTTGTCGCTGACGTCGACGAGATCGACGCGCCATTCCGGATTGTGCGCGGCCATCGCGATGCCGATGCAGCCCGAGCCCGTGCACAGATCGAGCGCGCGGCTCACGGCGACATTGTCGAGCCACGGCGAGAAACCGTTCTGGATCAGCTCCGCAATCGGCGAACGCGGCACCAGCGCGCGCTCGTCGGACTTGAACTTGAGGCCGGCGAACCACGCCTCGCCGGTCAGATAAGCGACGGGTTTGTGCTCTTTCACCCGGCGCTCGATCAGCTTGAGCACGGCTTTCTTCTCGGCCGCGGTCAGCTTGGCCGAGCCGTAGGCCGGCGACAGATCGTGCGGCAGATGCAGCGTGTGCAGCACCAGATGCGTCGCTTCATCGAGCGCGTTGTCGTAGCTGTGGCCGAAGGTGAGCCCGGCGCCGGCGAAGCGGCTGGCGCCGTAGCGGATGAAATCGATGATCGTGGAAAGTTCGTTCGTCATGCGCCGAAGTATAACCGAGGGGTCTGCGTCGAGCGCTTTGCGCCATAATAGGCGTATGAACTCGCCGGCCTCCTCACGCACCCACACCACCTTATTTATCGTCCTTGCCGCCGTCGTCGCCGCGTTCGGCCTCTGGCTCGGCGTGCGCTACGCGAACGCACCCGCACAGCCGACGCTGGCCAGCGCATTGCTCTATCCGGAAACGCGCGCCATTCCCGACTTCCAATTGCAGCAGGCGAACGGCAAACCGCTGACACCGGCCGACTGGCGCGGCCGCTGGAACTTCGTCTATTTCGGCTACACCACCTGCCCCGACGTCTGCCCGACCACGCTCGGCGAGCTCAAGTCGGTGTGGAACGAGCTGGGCAAGCGCGGCGTGCAGGACAAGCTGCGCATCGACTTCATCTCGATCGATCCCGAGCGCGACACACCTGATACGCTCGGCAAGTACGTCGGCTTCTTCAGCCCCGACTTCATTGCCGCGACCGGCACCGACGCCGAGTTGACCAAGCTGACGCGTGCGCTCGGCATCGTCTACTCGCGCACGAAGAAAGACGACGGCAGCATCGAAGTCGACCACTCCGGCTCCATCGTCATCGTCGATCCGCAAGGCCGCCTCCTCGGCCTGTTCCGGCCGCCGTTCGCGGCGAAGGATTTGGCCGACGACATGACCCGGCTGGCCCAGTGGCGCTGACCATGCGCCTCGCTCTCGCGCTGCAGTATCTGCTGCCGCATCGCGCGCTGTCGCGCGTCGTCTACTGGGCGACGCGGTGGACGTGGACGCCGTGGAAGAATTTCCTCATCGCCACCGTCGTGAAAAACTACGCCGTGGACATGAGCGAAGCCGCGCAACCCGACGCGCGCGCGTACTCGAGCTTCAACGCGTTTTTCACGCGCGCGCTCACGCCGGGCGCGCGCAACGCGCCGGCCGATCCGCGCGCCGTCGCCTGCCCGGCCGACGGCAAGATCAGTCAGGCCGGAGCGATCGCCGAAGGCCGCATCTTCCAGACCAAAGGTTTCGATTTCAGCGTATCGGAATTGATCGGCGACGAGATCGAGGCGCAAAAGTATACGAACGGACAATTCGCCACGGTGTACCTGTCGCCGCGCGACTATCATCGCGTGCACATGCCGCTTGCCGGCACGCTGCGCGAAACGGTGCATATTCCGGGACGCCTGTTCAGCGTCGCGCCGTTCACCGTCGAAGCCGTGCCGCGCCTGTTCGCGCGCAACGAGCGCCTGGTTTGTCATTTCGACGGCGAGCATGGCCCGTTCGCGGTCGTCATGGTCGGGGCAATGCTCGTGTCGAGCGTGGAAACCGTGTGGAGCGGACTCGAAATTCCGCCCTATGCGAGCACGATCACGCACAAGGATTGGCGCGAAAAGCGCATCCGCCTCGAACGCTTCGCCGAAATGGGCCGCTTCAACATGGGCTCGACCGTGATCCTGCTGCTGCCGCCTGCGCACGCGGCAAAACTCGCCGCCGCCGCGGGCGCTAGCGTACGCGTGGGCCAGGCGATCGGCTGACCCACGCGCAGCACATCCTCAGCGCAGCGGATAGACGAACACGTCGGCCGAACCGTGACTCGGCGTCGCGGCCGTATTGCCGTAGGTCACGCCGCTGGTCCAGATCGTCGCGCCGTCGAGAGCCATGAACAGATTCGACTCCGCGTAGGCGTCGGCGCCGTCGTTGTGCACCGTACCGAACTGGCGCAGGCTCTGCATCCTGCTCTGCCTGTCCAGCGTCGCGGCGAAAATATCGCGGTCGCCGACCGGCGTGCCGAGACGGCCGAACGTGTGGCCGACGACGACGATGTTGTCGTCCGTCGATGCGGCAATTGCGACGCCTGCGTCGTCATCCGCCGTGCCGATCTCGCGCTGCCAGCGCACGCGTCCGTCCGACGAATAGGCGATGACCACCGCGTCCTTGCCGCCGTTGCTGCCGCTGCCGAGTGTGCCGGCGGCGAAAAGCGTGCCGTTCGGGCCGACCGCAAGACCGGCAATCAAATCGTCGCCGGCCGTGCCGGTCTGCTTGAGCCAACTGCGCGCGCCGTCCGGAGTAAACGCAGCGATCCAGCCGTCGGTGCCGCCCGCGGAGGTGCCGCCCGGCATCGCCGCGGAGGTGACGCCGGCGACGTAGACCGCATTCGCCGACGCCGCCACCGCGAGCGCCTTGTCCTCGCCGGAGCCGCCGAACTGGCGGGTCCACAGTACATTGCCGTTGCGGTCGATATGCATGAGGAACGCATCCTTGTCGCCGGCATTCGCCGTCGCACCGTCGATCGAGCCCTTGGTGTACCCGGCGAGATAGCTGCCGCCGTTGCCGTCGGCCGCGATCGCGTAGGCGCGGTCGGCCGCCGCGGGGTCGCCGTACTGATGCCGCCACAGCACCGTGCCGTCGACGCCGATCGTCGCGGCCAGCGCATCGCCCGCGCTATTCGATGAGGCATGTGCGCCGTCGAGATTGCCGTTGGTATAGCCGGCGACAGTGACCGAGCCGTCCGCATTGCGGATCGCGCCGTACAACCGCTCCGCGGCGGAGGTGCCGAACTGCGTCGTCCACAAGGTCCGGCCGTTGGCCGCGCGATGGGTGACGACCGCGTCGGTGCTGCCGGCATACGCTGCGCCATTGATCGAGCCGGCCGCGGCGAGCGCGATAATCGCGCCGCCCGCACCGTCCGGCACGACGCCGCCGGCCCAGTCGTCGCCGGCCGTGCCGATCAGCGGCGTGTCGATCGTCTGCGGCCGCACTGGGCCGATGTAGCGAAACAGGTTCTGCACGCCCTCGACGAAACCGGGCCGCCACACATCCCAATCGTGGCCGCCGCCGAGCACGCGCCAGTCGGCGGAGACGCCCGAGGTGCGCACGAGCTTGTTGTAGACGACGGCGGTTTCAAAATCGAGGTCGTGCGTCGCGTCCTCCGGCGCCGGATTCACATATTCCTTGTCGCCGACCGCGAGAAATAAATGCACGGGCGAATCCGCATCGACCTGCGGCAGCAACGCGACGTAACTGAGCGCCTGATAACGGGCGTCGTCGAAAGGATTCGCGCCGACGCCGAATGCGCCGTAGTCGCGTGTCGACGAATCCGCCGGCGGCAACGGATGATAGACCGCCGGACTCAAGACCAGCGCTGCACCGAACAGATCGGCGTGAGCGAACACGTAGCGCAGCGCGCCGGCGCCGCCCATCGAATAGCCGCCGATGCCGCGCGCCCAGCGGCCGTCGAGGGTGCGGTAGTTCGCGTCGATGTTCTTGACGAGGTCGCGGGTCAGCGCGGTTTCCACCGGCCGCCCCGGATAGTCGCTGCCCGTGTACAGCGAATCCACATACCAGCTGCCGCGCCCGGACCACGGCGCATCGGGCATCACGACGATGATCGGCGGAATACTGCCCGCGGCGATCAAAGCATCGAGATCGCTTTTCACCTGCGTCCACGCCGTCATCGAATCGCCGCGGCCGTGCAGCAGATACAGGCTCGGATAGCGCGCGCTCGCGCCCGCGTAGCCCGGCGGCAGATAAATCTCGTAGTCGATCTTGTCCTGCAGCGCCGCCGAATAAGCGCTGCCTTGCGTGATCGTGCCCTGCCTCGCCGGCGGCGCGGCGCGCGTGGCCGTCGTGCAGCAGGAAAGCAGTGTAGCCAGCGCGAAATAGCCGAGCGCTTGGACGAACGCGGATGCGGTCATGCCTGATCTCCCCGAAATGGTTGGATGCGGGAGACGTCCTGCCCGCCCGGCTATCGCGGGCCGCGTCTAGCGATTGACGCTCGGAATGGCGCGCGACGATGCCACGCTATTCGTCCGCGGCGCGCCGAAAAACCGGGCGCGCCTATGTTCACAGTCTAGTTTTTGTTGCGTACGCGGACGGTCGCCCTGGTCCGTCCGTGAAGTATCAGCGCGTGCAAACGCCGACCTGGAGCACGCGGCCCGGATGCACGTTGCCGATGTCCTTCGGCTTGATGCCGTTGGCCTTGGCCAGTTCGTTCGCGTTGTCGCAGCCGAACTTGCGCGCGATCGAACTCAACGTTTCGCCGCGGCGCACGACATAGGTCGGCGCGGCCCGGCGCGCCTTCGCGATCGGCGGCGGAGGCGGCGGCGTGCGCCGTGTCGCGCTGACCACCGCCGACGGCGGCGGGGTCGTCAGCACGGCTTCGTGCAGATCGCTCGCGACCGCGGCCCAGGCGCCGCGCATGCAGTTGCGTTCGTACAGCGCCACCAGCTGCTGCGGCACGCGCAGGCGCGAGGACGCGGGCAGCGGTTCGCGCGGATCGACCGCCGGATTGAGATTGCGCAGCGTGCGGAACCAGCCGTCGTGGGCATTGCCCGAGTCGCCGAGGCACACGGCGAGTTCCGCGAGCGACGCCTTCTTCTGCAGCACCAGCGTGCCCGCGCGGCCGTCGATCTTGGGAAATTGCAGATTGTATTTTTCCGGATGCAGATAAAGCCACGCCGCGGCGAGGACGACGGGCACGTAGTCGCGCGTCTCGACCGGCAGCTGCGCGAAGATTTCCGGGTCCCAGAAGCTCGCGTCCGGCGCGCTCTTGGCGATGCGCTGCATGCGGCCTTCGCCGCCGTTGTAGGCGGCGATCACCATCTCGAGATTGTTGTTGAAAACCTCCAACTGCTCGTTGAGGTAGGCGGCGTTCGCGCGCGCGGCGAGCTGCGGATCGTAGCGCTGGTCGAAGCCGTCGACGTAGTTCAGGCCGAAGCGCTGCCCGGTCGCCGGCATGAACTGCAGCAGGCCCGCCGCGCCCGAGCGCGAATATGCGTGCACGCGCCCACCCGACTCCTTGGCCATGATGCCGAACAGAATCGCCTCGGGCAGCCCGGCCTTCTGGTACTCCGGCCACATCAGTTCGCGCAGGTACTGATAGTTCTCGTACGTGTCCATCAGATTCGGACGCAGCGAGGTCAGCCATTCCTCCAGCGCGACCTTGACCGGGCCGTTGAGCGTCATCACCTCGGACAGCTCCTTGCC
>DAIMZS010000050.1:12104-14449 GCA_036733825.1 Rudaea sp. | reverse complement strand
GAGCAAAAAGCTGGATTCCGGCCTGCGCCGGAATGACGAGCCACGGACTTAAGCCGCGCTCAGAATTTTCTCTGGCTCGTTGAGGTAATTGCCCTGCACGAAATTAACCCCGCAGGTGAACAGGAACGACATGCTTGCGGCGTTCTCCACCGCATCGGCGATCACGATCTTGCCGGCCTGGTGCGCCTGGTGGCAGAACTGGCGGACGAAGTCCTGGTGTTCCTTGTCTTTCGGCAGATCCTGCATGTAGCTGCGGTCGATCTTCAGGTAGCTCGCGTCGATGTGCTTGAGCAGTTGGAACGAATTGACGCCGGCGCCGAACTGCTCGAGGGCGAAGCTGCAATGCAGCTGGCGCAGACCGCTGACGAAGGTGCGCGCGATCTTGAGCTGGGTGACCACCTTGCTTTCCGGCATTTCGAACACGAACGCGTCGCCGCGCACGCGCGCGGCTTTGATCTGCTGGGCGATCCACGGCAGCAGGGTTTCGTCGGCCATCGACGGCGCGGTGAGCTTGATGAAGAACGTCGTATGCCGGCCGGCTTTTTCGCGCTCGGCCAGCGTCTTGATGGCGTTGGCGATGACGATGCGATCAATCGCCGGCATGAGGCCGGCGTCTTCGGCGACGGGGAAGAACACATTCGGCGGCACTTCGCCCTTGTCGTCGACGAGGCGCGTGAAGATCTCGTAGAACTCGCCCTCGACGCCGTGCAGATTGACGATCGGCTGGCTGTAGAGCGCGAAGCGGTTCTGCTTGACCGCCTCGCCGATGCGTTCGCGCAGTTGCTGCGCCTCGGCGAGCAGGGCGGCGTCGCGCAGGCCCGGATCGTAGATCGCGACCTGATTGCCGCCGCGCTGCTGCAGTTCGCGCAGGCCGGCGCCGGCTTGGCTCAGTACGGCCGCGGCGTTCGCGTTCTTTTCGCCGATCAGCACGCCGGAAATGGAAACGAACAGGCTGATGGTCTGCTTGCCGATCTCGAAATCGTGCTCGGAGAACGCGTTGCACAGCTTCTGCGCCAGCTCGGTAGCGGCGCCGATCGGCAGGGTCGGGCTCAGCACGCCGAACGTCTGATCGCCGAAACGGAACGCGGTGTGCTCGATCGATTCCAGCGTCCGGCGCAGCAGATTGGCCATGTCGCCGAGCAAGAGGTCGCTGTTGCCGAGGCCGATCTGGTCGAGATGCTCGCGGAAATTGTCGGCTTCGATCAGCAGCAGAATCTGGTTCGGCGCGCCGCCGGCGGCCGCCGCGACCATGCGGTCGAGTTCGGCCAGGCCGTGCTGACGGTTGTAGAGATCGGTGACGAGATCCTTGGTGCGCAGCGTGTCGATCTGGCGCGCCATTTCGGGATTGGCCATCGGCGCGCGCAGCACGATCTGCTGGCAGGGCTCGCCGCCGACGCTCGCCGGCGCGAACTCCATCACCGTGTCGAAGGTCGAGCCTTCGGCGCGGCGCACCTTGATCGGCAGGTTCGCCGGCGGCTTTTCGCCGCGGGAAAGATTTTTCAGCAGCGTCTTGAATTCGCCGGCGGCTTCCGGCGCGATGAGGTCGAGGATCGACGCGCCCTGCAGGTCCTCGAAATCGGCGTAGCCGAACGCTTCGAGCCAGGCGCGGTTCGCACGCACGTGCGCGCCCTCGTGCACGTAGGCGATCGGATCGCGCGCGGATTCCAGCAGCGAATCGCAACGGCGCTCGGATTCGGCGAGGCTGGCCTCCAGCCGGCGCGCGCTGCGGCGCTGGTTGAGGCTGGCGAACTCGCGTTGGATCACGGTGACGAAGAGTTCGCCGTGCTCGCGCGTTGCCGCAGCGGAGACTCCGTGACGAAAGGCTTCCGTCAGCGTATCGCCCGACAGCTCGGGCAGGATTGCGATGATGGCGATGTCCTTGCCGCCGCGGCTCGCGGCCTGCACGACCTCGGTGAGCTCGACGGCGGAGCCGGACAGGATCAGATCGGGCGTCTGCGCCTGCAGCTGCGCGTCGAGCTCGTCGGCGTTGCGCACCTGAGTCGCGCGCACGGCGATTCCGGCGTTGCGCAGGGTGCTGGTCAGATGTTCGGCGTCTTCGACCGAGTCTTCGACCAGCAGCAACTTGATCACGTCCGTGGTTTTGCTCATGGCGGCGATGCAGCGCCCGTCCGTAACAGTGGGGAAGTTGGCGTTTTACTCGATTCGCCCGCTGGACGCTAGCGTCACAGCGGCGTTTTGCTGGTTTCTCCAGGTATCTCGCGCACCAGGCGCGGGACCAGATAGCCAGGCAGCCGTTCGCGCAGCCTATCGATTAACGCACGTGCGTCGTCGTCGCCGACGGCGAAATGGGCGGTGCCGGCCACGCGGTCGAGCTGGTGCAGGTA
>DAIMZS010000050.1:0-12004 GCA_036733825.1 Rudaea sp. | reverse complement strand
GCTTCAAATTTTCCCATACCCCTCAATTTTAGCCGCAATCGACCGCGGCTCGCTGCGTAACGGAGCTTAGAAAATGGCCAGCTATGGCATGAACGACGTCAAGAACGGCATGAAGATCATCGTGGACGGCTATCCGTGCTCGATCGTCGACACCGAATATGTGAAGCCAGGCAAGGGCCAGGCGTTCACGCGCGTGAAGTACCGCAACATCAAGACCGGCCGCGTCGTCGAACTGACGATGAAGTCGACCGACTCGCTCGAACCGGCCGACGTGCTCGATCAGGATATGGAGTACCTCTACAGCGACGGCGAGTTCTGGCATTTCATGCACCCCGACACGCACGAGCAGATCGCCGCCGACAAATCCGCGATGGTCGACGCCGAGAAGTGGCTGAAGGGCAACGAGACCTGCATCGTCACGCTCTGGAACGGCGCGCCGCTGACCGTGTCGCCGCCGAATTTCGTCGAACTGCAGATCGTCGAAACCGATCCGGGCGTCAAGGGCGACACCGCGGGCTCCGGCGGCAAGCCGGCCAAGCTCGAAACCGGCGCGACGGTGCGTGTGCCGCTGTTCGTGCCGAACGGCGAGGTGATCCGCGTCGATACGCGCACGGGCGAGTACGTCGGCCGAGTGAAATAAACGGTAGCTCTTTGCTCGTCATTCCGGCGAAAGCCGGAATCCATCTTGATCTTTAGCCTTCGACGGGAAAGCAAAATGGATTCCGGCTTTCGCCGGAATGACGTTGCTTCAGGATTGCGTTTCTATGTCAAACGTCGACCAGATTCTCGAAGCGCGCTGGGTCATCCCCGTCGAACCGCACGGTGTCGTGCTCGACCACCACGCCGTAGCGCTGGCCGGCGACACGATCGCCGAGGTGCTGCCGATCGAAGCGGCGCGGAAAAAATACGCGAACGTGCCGCGCGTCGAATTGGCCGAGCACGCGTTGATCCCCGGCCTCGTCAACGCGCACACGCACAATCCGATGGTGCTGATGCGCGGCCTCGCCGACGATCTGCCGCTGATGACCTGGCTCAACCAGCACATCTGGCCGGCGGAGGGCCGGGTGATGGGGCCGGAGTTCGTGCGCGACGGCATCGAGCTTGCGATCGCCGAGATGATCCGCGGCGGCACCACGTGCTGCAACGAGAACTACCTGTTCCCTGACGCGCAGGCCGCGACCTACCTCAAGCACGGTTTCCGCGCGGTAGTCGGGTTGCCGTTCATCGAATTCCCGACCGCGTGGGCGCAGAGCCGCGATGAATACTTCGACAAAAATCTCGCCGTGCATGACGCGCTGCGCGGCGAATCGCTGGTGACGACGACGCTGGCGCCGCACGCGCCGTACACCGTGTCGAACGAGGCGTTCGAGCGCATCCGCCTGATGAGCGATCAGCTCGATCTGCCGGTGCATCTGCATCTGCACGAGACCGCGCAGGAAGTGGAAGACTCCAAGCGCGACCACGGTATGCGTGCGATTGCGCGCATGGCGACGCTCGGCTTGGTCAACGATCACCTGATCGCGATCCACATGACCCAGCTGACCGACGGCGAGATCGCGCAGCTCGCCGAGGCCGGCGCCTCGGTCGTGCATTGCCCCGAATCCAATTTGAAGCTCGCCAGCGGCTTCTGTCCGGCGGAAAAGGTGCGCCGCGCCGGGGTCAATCTCGCCATCGGCACCGATGGCGCGGCGAGCAACAACGATCTCGACATGTTCGGCGAAATGCGCACCGCGGCGATGCTCGCGAAAGCGGTCGCCAACGATGCGAGCGCGTTCGACGCGGCGTTTGCGCTGCAGGCGGCGACGCTCAACGGCGCACGCGCGATGGGCCTGGCCGATCGCACCGGCTCGATCGTGCCCGGCAAGCAGGCGGATTTGACTGCCGTGCGTCTGGACGCGATCGAAACGCAGCCGATCTACCACGTCGCATCCACGCTCGTATACGCGACCGGCCGCCAGCAGGTCAGCGACGTGTGGATCGCCGGCAAGCGCAAACTCGACAACCGCGCGCTCGTCGGCATGGACCTCAATGCGCTGCGTGCGAAAGCGCGCGAATGGCATGAGCGCATTGCCTTTGCGAGATAGGCTAGAATTTTTCGAATAAAGACAAGGTCCGCAGATGAACGCGGATGAACGCAGATAAGATCAAAAACTTTTTTATCCGCGTGTATCTGCGTTCATCTGCGGACAAAAAGGCTTTCCAATGAGCACCGCCAACGTCAATCCCGCCGAAACCGGCAAATTCGATAAGCTCGCTGCAAGTTGGTGGGACCCGGAAGGCGAGTCGCGTCCGCTGCACGATCTCAATCCGGTGCGTCTGAACTACGTCGCCGAGCGCGTCGCGCTCAAGGGCGCACGCGTGCTCGACGTCGGCTGCGGCGGCGGCATTCTGAGCGAGGCGCTCGCGGCGTCCGGCGCGCAGGTGATGGGCATCGACCTCGCGCCGCGCGTGCTCGATGTCGCGCGGCTGCACCTGCTCGAGTCGAACCGCGAGGTCGACTATCGCGAAATCAGCGTCGAAGCGCTCGCGCAGGAATCACCCGGCGCGTTCGATGCGGTCACCTGCATGGAAATGCTCGAGCACGTGCCCGATCCGGCCAGCGTGATCGCGGCCTGCGCGACGCTGCTCAAGCCGGGCGGCCGCCTGTTCCTGTCCACGCTCAACCGCACGCCGCTGGCGTTCGGCGCGGCGATTCTCGGCGCCGAATATGCGCTCAACCTGCTGCCGCGCGGCACACATCACTACGCGCAATTCATCCGCCCGTCCGAAATGGCGGCGGCGTTGCGCGAAGCCGGGCTCGAACTCGAGGATTTGAGCGGGCTGGCCTACAACCCGCTGTCGCATCGCGCGTGGCTGACGAAAAGTACGCAAGTGAACTATCTGGCAACCGCCAAAAAGCCCTGACGTCATTCCCGCGAAAGCGAGAATGACGACAAAACTAATGAATGAACAATCAACCATCTCCGCGGTGTTCTTCGATCTCGACGGCACGCTGATCGATTCCGCGCCCGATTTGATTCACGCGATGGGGCGCTTGCGCGGCGAGCTCGGCGAGCCGGCGATCGCGATGCATCAGGTCGGCAGCGTCGTGTCGAAAGGCGGCCGCGCGATGCTGCGCGCCGGTTTTCCCGGTATCGAGGAGGCGCGCGTCGAACAGTTGCTGCCGCGATATCTCGAGCTTTACGCCGAGCAGATCGCGCTGCACACGCGCACTTTCGGCGGCATCGACGACGTGCTCGCGCGCTTCGATTCGCGGCCGCTGCCGTGGGGCATCGTGACGAACAAGCCGGAACGCCTCGCGCGCGCCGTCGTCGCGGAACTCGGTCTGGCCGCGCGCAGCGCGGCGCTCGTCGGCGGCGACACGTTGCCGCAACGCAAGCCTGATCCCGCGCCGCTGCTGCATGCGGCGCAGCTGGCGAACGTCGACGCGGCGCGCAGCGTGTACGTCGGCGACGATGCGCGCGATATCGAAGCGGGGCGTGCCGCGGGCATGCGCACGGTCGCCGCAGGCTGGGGCTATCTCAACGGCGAAAATCCTCGCGAGTGGGGCGCGGACCTCGTCGTGGCGACGCCGCACGAGTTGCTGGCGGCCCTCGGCCTCGATTGATCCATGGCGGACGTGGCAAGCAGCGCCTTCGCCAGCTTCGACGAGAAGTGGCTGGCGGCGAATCCCGAGCAGGCCACGGTCGCCTTGTTTCTCGCCCCGGAAGCGCGCCTGCGTGCGGCGGCGTTCGGCTGCCTGGTCCACGAACTCGAACAAACCGCGTTCGGCCTGCGCGAAGCGCACGTCGCCGAGGTGAAGATCCAATGGTGGCGGCAGGAATTGCTCGCCGCCGCGTCCGCCAAGCCGCGTCATCCCGTCAGCACTGTGCTGTTTGCCGATCCCGAGGCGGCCAAGGTCGACGCGGCGAGCTGGGCGGCGCTCGCCGAGGGCGCCGCGGCGATGCTGCAGCGGAGCGCGGCATCGGCGGACATGCAATCGCTGCTGTCGAACTATGCGGTGTTTTACGAGCCTGTCGCCCGCGTCGACGCGGCCTTGTTCGGCGGGTCCGCCGCCGAAATCCCGCAGATCGCGCGGCTGTGGGCGACGTCGCATCTTCTGCTCGCACTGCGCCATCTGCCGGAGGCGCCGGAACGACTGCCGGTGCCGCTCGACCTGCTCGCGCGGCACGAACTGACGCGTGCCGCGCTGACCGACACCGGGCCAAAGCGCGAAGCATTGCTGCGCGATTTTCTCGCCCGCCTGGCTGGCGCGTTGGGCGATGCGCTCGCCGCTTCGCCGAGTGCACCGCTCGGCCGCCGCGTGCGGGCGCGGCTGGAGCTGGCGCTCATGCGAACGGCGCTGCGCAGCGGCGATCCGCTGCGCGCGCTGATGGCGCAGCCGGGCGCCGCGCGCTGGAAGGCGTTGTGGTGGTCGTGGCGCGAAGCGCGCCGCGCCGCGCTATAGGAGTCGATGCATCACGTAGGTGTCGACGAGCCCGAGCTGCGCGTGGCGGAACGCTTTGGGCACCGTACCGATGATGCGAAAGCCATGCTTCTGCCATAGCTTCACGGCGACTTCGTTCGTGCTGACGACGAAGTTGAATTGCATGGCCAGAAAACCGGCGTCGCGCGCGGTCGCGAGCGAGTGCTCGCACAGCTTGCCCGCCAGTCCTTGGCCGCGCGCGTGCGCCGCGACCATGTAGCCCGCGTTGGCGACATGGCTGCCGAGGCCGGGCTGGTTCGGCTTGAGCATGTAGCAGCCGGCCGGTTTGCCGTCGATCAGGGCGGCGAAGCAGCGCGTCGGCGCGGTCGTCCACATCGCGCGCGCGTCCTCGAAACTCGTGTCGGGCGCGTAGCTGTAGGTGTCGCCCGCGGCGACGATGGCGCGGAAGATCGGCCAGACGAGATCGAATTCGCCGGCGTCGATTTCACGGATTTCCACACTCATTGCGTTTTGACGAAGCTGTCGGCCTTCGGCAGCAGGGCCGGATCGATCGGCACGTCGAACCAGTTCGCCGCCCAATGCACGTGCGGGCCTGACGCGCGACCGGTGGCGCCGGCAAGGCCGACGATGTCGCCTTGCTTCACCTTCTGGCCGGGCCTGACGTCGACGCGGCTCATGTGGATGGTGGTCGTGCTGACGCCGTGGCCGTGGTCGAGAACGACGATGCCGCCGTTGAGCACCATGCCCATCTCGGCCAGCGCGACGATGCCCGGCGCGGTCGCGCGGATCGGCGTGCCGTTCGGCACGGCGAAGTCGAGACCGAAATGCGGCGACATCGGCTTGCCGTTGTCGATGCGCTGGCGCCCCCACAAGCCGCTGATGCGCGCGTTCTCGACCGGATCGACGAAGCCTTGCTCGAAATCTTCGCGCGGGTCGTTGCGCCGGCGCGTTTCAGCGACGCGGGCGCGCTCGCGCTCGATGCGCTTGGCGAGTTCCGGGTTGGGCGTGACGGTTTGCTGCGGCAGTCCGTTGACGCGCTCGGTTTCGTATTCGCGCTTGGCGATTTTGATCGCTACGTCGTTCGCCTTGCCGTTCGAGTAGCGGATATGCAGTTTCGCCTCCGCCGGCGCGTCGCGGCCGATGCCGAACACGAACACGCCGTCGGCGCCGACCAGCACGCGGTGTCCTTCGAACTCGATCTTCGCGCCTTTCGGGGCGTGGCCGACGACGAGCTGGCCTTGCTGCAATGCTTCCGGCAGCTGCAGTTCGCGGTCGGCGGCTTGGCAAGAGACTGCAAATAACAATGCCGTCATTCCAGCGCAAGCTGGAATCCAGCTTTTCTGCCCGACAAGAAAAAGTCTAAAACTGGATTCCAGCTTGCGCTGGAATGACGAGCAAAAAAAAGCAGTCATCGATCGAACTCCAACCGCCTGCCCAACTGCGCATCGTCGAGCCTGCCGTCGAACCAGGCGAGATGGCCGTTGACCCAAGTCGCAGCGATCGTCGAGCGGAACGTCGTGCCTTCGAACGGCGACCAGCCGCATTTCGACAGCGTTTCCGCGCGCGTCACCGTGTGCGGCAGCTTCGGATCGATCAGCACCAGGTCGGCCCAATAGCCTTCGCGGATGTAGCCGCGTTCGTGCACGTTGTACAGCCGTGCCGGCGCGTGCGCGGTTTTCTCCACGATCAACTCGAGCGGAATTTGACCGTCGAACCAGCGTTCCAGCGCGCATTGCAGCACCGACTGCACGAGCGGCAGGCCGGACGGCGCTTTTTCGTAGCTCTGCTGCTTCTCCTCCCAGGTGTGCGGCGCATGGTCGGTGGCGAGGATGTCGATGCGGCCCTCGTTGATCGCCTGGATGATCGCCGCGCGGTCGGACGGCAGCTTGACCGCCGGGTTGCACTTGATCAGGTTGCCTTTCGTCGGGTAGTCCTCGCTGCTGAAATGCAGGAAGTGCACGCAGGTTTCCGCGGTGATGCGCTTGCCGTCGGCGGGGCCGGGCGCGAACAGCTGCAGCTCCTCGGCCGTCGTCACGTGCAGCACGTGCAGGCGCGAATCGTGGCGGCGCGCGAGTTCCATCGCCAGGCGCGTCGACTTGATGCAGGCCTCGCGCGAGCGGATGAACGGGTGCTCCTCGACCGGGATCGCATCGCCGTATTTGGCGCGCGCGGCGGCGAGGTTGGCTTCGATCGTCGGCGTGTCCTCGCAGTGCGTGGCAATCAAGGTCGGCGCGTCGCGGAAGATCGCATCAAGCGTGGCCGGGTTGTCGACGAGCATGTTGCCGGTCGAAGCGCCCATGAAGATCTTGATGCCGCACGCCGCTTTCGGGTCCAGACGCTGGATGTCGTCGAGGTTGTCGTTCGTCGCGCCGAGGTAGAAGGCGTAATTGGCCAGCGATTTCGCCGCGGCGCGCGCGCATTTGTCCTCGAGCGCGGCGCGGTTGGTCGTGGTCGGCTTCGAGTTGGGCATCTCCATGAAGCTGGTGACGCCGCCGGCGACCGCGGCGCGTGATTCGGTGAAGAAGTCGCCCTTGTGCTCCAGGCCCGGCTCGCGGAAATGCACCTGGTCGTCGATCATGCCGGGCAGCAGGAGGCGGCCCTGCGCGTCGAAGACGCGTTCGTTCGCCTTCGCGGCGAGCTGGCCGCCGATCTCGGCGATGCGGCCGTCGCGCACGCGCACGTCGCCTGCGAAGCGGCGCCCGTCGCTGACGATGTCGGCGTTGACGATAAGGATGTCGTTCATGGTTCTTTCGGATCTCCTTCGTCCGGCCGGCGCGATCTGCGCAGTGTAAACGTCTGCGGCACCTCGTCGATACCGCCTTCGCTGAACGGCTGGCAGCGCAGGATGCGCCAAGCGGCGAGCACGCCGCCGCGCGTCGCGCCGAAACGCGCCACGGCGATGCGGGCGTAATCCGAGCAGCTCGGATGAAAGCGGCAGCGCGAGCCGAGCAGGGGGCTGAGCAGGCGCTGGTACAGGGCGATCAGGGCAAGGAGCAGTCGGGTCATGGGGGAGTTTGCACCCCGCCGGCGGGCCTTGCGGCGGCCGCAGCATGGGCAATGGTTGCCGGGAGGTGACGATTGGGCTATAACACGCGACCGCCAAGCGACAATGGTGAAGGATTATGGCGACATCGAAGCGTAAATCCGCAAGCCCCGCCAAAAAGAAGGCAAGTTCGGCCAAGGCCGGCACGGCGAAGAAACCTGCGCCGAAGAAGGCTGCGCCCGCGAAGAAGGCCGTCAAGGCGAAACCGAAGAAGCCGGCGCCGAAAAAGGCGGCCCCGGCGAAGAAGTCGCCCGCCAAGGCTGTCGTCAAATCGCAACGCCCGGTGAAGAAACTTGTCGCGGCGAAGAAGCCCGCAGCCAAGAAACCTGTCGCAAAGCCCGCGCGTCCGGCCAAGCCGGCACCCAAGCCGGTGGAAAAGAAGCCGGCTCCCCCGAAACAAGCAGCGTCCACGAAAGGCAAAATGTCCGCAGTACCCGCAACCACCCCAGACACCGTAACGCGCGAAGACGGACGTTACGCGTTGCCCAGCACCGTCAACATCGATTTGCCCCCCAACTATCGCCCGACGGCGAAAGAGGAGTACATGGGGCCGCGCCAGCTCGCGTATTTCCGCGCGAAGCTGCAGAAGTGGCGCGAGGATCTCGTTGAGGAATCCAAGCAGACCATCGACAACCTTCGCGACGAAGTGCGCGACGTCGGCGACGAAGCCGAACGTGCGACGCGCGAGACCGAAAACTCGCTCGAACTGCGCACGCGCGACCGTTACCGCAAGCTGATCGGCAAGATCGACAAGGCGCTCAAGCGCATCGAAGAAGGCCGCTACGGCTACTGCGAGGAAACCGACGAGGAGATCGGCATCGAGCGCCTCGAAGCGCGCCCGATCGCGACCCTCTCGCTCGATGCGCAGGAGCGTTGGGAGCATCGCCAGAAGCAGATGGGCGATTGACCGCGATCGCGTGATCGCGCGAAACCAGGCCGGCGGCGAGTAGCGCATGGATCCGTTCAGTTACCTGTCGGTCCTGATCTCGATCATCCTCGGATTGGCGATCACGCAGATCCTCAAAGGCGTGCGCGGCATGGTGCTCGCGCGCGCGCGGGTCGTTCCCTATTGGCCCAGCCTCGTGTTCGCCGCGCTGCTTCTCGCCATCTCGGTGCAGAGTTGGTGGTCGATGTTCGGCATGCGCAACATCCCGGCGGCGGCGTGGACGTTTTCGATGTTCGCGCTCGTGCTCGTGCAGATGATCGTGTGGTATCTGCTCGCCGGCCTGGTCCTGCCGGACTTCTTCGGCGAGCATCCGGTCGATCTTCGCGCCCACTATTTCGCGCATCGGAAGATTTTCTTCAGCCTATTCATTGTCAGTCTCGCTGTCAGCCTGTTCCGCGGCCTGACCAACGATCACTTCCCGATGGACGGCACCGACGTCGCGTTCCAGTTGTTCTTCGTCGCCGCCGCGACGGGCGGGCTTTTCATCGCGCGCGACGGTTACCACAAGGCCATGTGTGTGACGAGCGCGGTCGTGTTCGCCGTCTACATCGCGTTGTTGCACGCGCGACTGCACTGAACGGCGGCGTTCGCTTTCCGCGGACTGTTCGCGGAATCTCCAGAGGGTTGCCGGTGTTTCGAAGACGCCGGATCAGCCCAGCGCCGCGCGCGCGTGGGCTTTGATCGTCTGCAGCATCGCCGCGAGGCCGTTGCTGCGCGTCGGCGACAGATGCTTGGCCAGGCCGATCGCCTCGATGTAGCGCGGCGCGGTGTCGACGATTTCCTGCGCCGAGCGGCCCGAGTAGACGCGCAGGAGCAGGGCGATCAGGCCGGAGACGATGGCCGAGTCGCTGATTGCCTGGAAATCCAGCCGCCGCGCGTCCCCGCTGGCGACCAGCCACACCTGCGACTGGCAGCCCTGGACCTTGTACTCCTCGGTTTTCAGCGCCTCCGGAAACGGCGGCAGCTTGCGGCCGAGATCGATCAGGTACTGATAACGCTCGGTCCAGTCGCCGAAGAAGGCGAATTCTTCGGCGATCGCGTCCTGCGCCGCCTGCGCGCTCGGTTCGGCCGGAAGGCGGATGTCGGGCTGGGCAGTCATCGCAGCGTCCTCACGCCTCGGCCATGGCCGCGTTAGCGCGCTTCCAGCGCGGACCCTGCGGCGTGTCTTCGACGACGATGCCGAGGTTGAGCAGCTCGGCGCGCAGGCGGTCGGCTTCGGCGAAATTCTTCGCCTTTTTCGCCGCCTGGCGCGCGTCGACGAGCTGCTGGACCTGCGCTTCGTCGGGCGCGGAATCCGAGTTCGCGCCCTGGAACCACACCTCGGGGTCGCAGGTCAGCAGCCCGAGGAACGCGCCGGCGCCGAGCAGAAGCGACTTCGCTTTCGGCTCGGCAGTCTTGCGCGCCGCGTCGGCAAGACGCGAGAGCACGGCCAGGGCTTCGGGCGTGTTGAGGTCGTCGGCGAGCGCGGCGAGGAATTCCTCCGGCAGATCGTCGGCGGGGGAGGCCGGCACGGCGGCGAGATCGCGCAATGTCGTATACCAGCCGTCGAGAGTGCGCCGCGCCTGGTCGAGCGCCGCGGCGGACCAGTCGAGCGGCTGGCGGTAATGCGCCTTCATCAGCATGTAGCGCAGCAGCTCGGACGGATATTTTTCGAGCAGTTCGTGCAGCACGAGCGTGTTGCCGAGCGACTTCGACATCTTGCGCCCTTCGACGCTGAGCATGCCGTTGTGCAGCCAGTAGCGTGCGAAGATCTTGCCGCCGTGCGCACAGGTCGACTGCGCCACTTCGTTCTCGTGATGCGGGAAGAGCAGGTCGTTGCCGCCGGCGTGGATGTCGATGGTCTCGCCCAAATGCGCCTCGCTCATCGCCGAGCATTCGATGTGCCAGCCCGGACGGCCACGGCCCCAGGGGCTGTCCCAGCCGGGGAGGTCGTCGGTCGAGGGTTTCCACAGCACGAAGTCGGCCGGGTCTTTCTTGTAAGGCGCGATTTCGACCCGCGCCCCGTCGATCATGTCCTCGCGCGACCGGCCCGACAATGCGCCGTAGCCCGGGAACGAGGCCACGTCGAACAGCACGTGGCCTTCGGCGGCGTAAGCGTGCCCGGCCGCGATCAGGCGCTCGCACATCGCGATGATCTCGCTGATGTGCTGCGTGGCGTAGGGCGCGATGTCCGGCGCGTCGACGCCGAGCCGGGCCATGTCCGCCTCGTACGCCGACGCGTAGCGCTGCGTGATCGCCGTGATCGGCTGCTGGATTTCCCTGGCGGCGTTGTTGATCTTGTCGTCGACGTCGGTGATGTTGCGCGCGAAGACGACATGGGCGGCGCCGTAGATGCGGCGCAGCAGGCGCACGAGCAGGCCGAACACCACCGGCCCGCGCGCGTTGCCGATATGCACGTAGTTGTAGACGGTCGGCCCGCAGAGATACATCGTCACGCGTTCGGGATCGAGCGGGACGAAGTCGTCAACGCGGCGGGTCAAGGAATTGTGCAGGCGCAGTTTCATCGTTGAATTGTAGCGCAACGGTCTCGCATTCAGCTTCGGAATCGAAGCTAAACCCTTGGCGGGGCGGGCTTTCGGGGCCGGTTTTTGCGGATTTTCCTTAGTCCGCATTCAGCCTGCGCATGCTGTAATGTCGCCCAGTTCAACGTGTCGCGCGCGAGAATCGGGGGGAACCGGTGCCGTGAGGCGGACACGGATACGTGGATTCCCGTCGCGGGCGCGATCGTCGAATCACGTCGTTTGGAGTCACTATAAGATGAAGCTATCCGGCATTCTCGTCGCGAGTATGCTGCTTGTCGGATTCTGCCATGCGCAGGATCGTACCGCCGCACACCCGCCGCCGATCGCGGCCGAATCGACCCGCTTCGGCTGGGCCGATGTGCTGCGCGTGGATCCCGTCTACGAACCGGTGACCGATGCTCCGGCGCCGACCGCCGAGGAAGGCCGGCCGCGTCCGGACTGCAACGACGAACCGCCGCCTCCGCCGCCCCAGCACAACGGCGAGCAGGCCGACAACCGCGCCACCGGCACCGTGATCGGCGCGCTGATCGGCGTCGTCGTCGGCCACGCGTTCGGCCGCGGCGACGGCAACAAGGCGGCGACGGTCGCGGGCGGCGTCGCCGGCGGCATTGCCGGCAACCGCATCGCCGCCGCGCAGGATCAAGCCGTGAACGATCAGGCGCAACAGCAGGCCGACGCCGAGCGCGACGCCGTCACCGCCTCGCTGCGCGACTGCCGCGAGGCGCGGCCGATCCGCGGTTCCACGCAGCCGGAGCGCCGCATCGTCGGCTACGACGTCGAGTATCGCTACAAGGGCGAAATCTACATGGCGCGCCTGCCGTTCGATCCGGGCGACCGCATGCGCGTGAAGATTACCGTCGTTCCGGTCGAATAGGCATCGCCAAAACGACAAAAGGTTGCATGGGACGCGGCGCCCCATTATCATGCGCGGCTCGCCGCCGTAGCGTTCAAACGCGAATTCCCGTCAGGCAGCGAACGATTTTCGGATCGGGGTGTAGCTCAGCCTGGTAGAGCGCTACTTTCGGGAGGTAGAAGTCGGAGGTTCGAATCCTCTCACCCCGACCATA
>DAIMZS010000049.1:0-14652 GCA_036733825.1 Rudaea sp. | reverse complement strand
CGTCTGGCTGAAACGCGCAGTGGCCTTCGCGGTTGATGTACTGCTGCACGAAATTGTCCGCATGTCCGCCGCGTTCGGCAATGAGCGCATATTCGAACGCATCGCCCGAAGGCACGAGCGGATCGGCCGTGGTGTGTAGCGCGAGCAGCGGCCGCAGCAGCTTGCCGGTCGGGGTATACCAGCGCGTCAGATACGCCGCGGCTGGCGGATCGGCGCGATAGCGCTTGACGCCGTCGTTGAGCGCGAAATCGTCACCCGAGCCCTGATAGATCATGTCGGCGTTGCCGAATGGATTGCCGTGTGTGCGCTGCTGCAGTTCGCGCAGGACTTGGGTCACGAACGCGACGATGTCCGGAAAACTCTTCGCTGACGCCGCGCCGTACAACCGCAGCAAGGCATCGCGCGCCGCGGGTTTGGCCTCGAGCGCGGCGACGATGCGTTTCTTCATCGTGTCGTAGTCCGGCAGCGTATCCGGCACCGGCACCAGCGGCCCGAGCAGATCGGGGAAGTAATAATCGAACGCGGCGCGCATCGCAAACGCTCTCGTCATGATGCGGTTGGACGGCTCGATCGCGCCGCACAGCGCCAAGGCGCCGTCGTAGATTTCCGGCCGCGTTTCGATCGTGAATGCGGTCAGCGCGCCACCCATCGACTCGCCAATCACCCAGCTCCGCGTCGGCCGGCCGTAAGTTGCGACGAAGTCGCGGCGCAACGCCTCGGTTTCCGCATAGGCCTGCTCCACCGCCCAGCCGCCGCGCGAATACCCGGAGCGGATCAGCGCGTAGCCTTTCGCGATCAACGCGTCCAGCACCGCCCAGTTCGGCTTGCCTTGTTCGTAGCTGCCGGGTTTATGCGAATAGCCGTGGTAATAGACGATCAGCTCGTGATTCCAGTTCGACGGAATGTCGATCTTGTACGCCGCGCCGTCGCGCGTGCCGATCACACTCAACGGCAGCGTCGGCGCTTTGCGCGCGGCTTGCGCACAGCCCCCGAGCAGTACGGCGACGCATACCACGCCGAGGGCGGCGAAGCGGGATATCGCAAACACTCTCATCACTTCATCTCCGGGGCTGGATTTCAGGGCTTCGACACGATCCCGCGCAGCTTGCCCGAGGCCGGCCGCGTGCCCGTATCGACCCAATCAACGAGCTGGTCGAACGCACGCGCCACCTCCTCGGGCTCGAACACGCAGTGGCCGGAGCGATCGACATATTGCTGCACGAAGCGGTCGCCGTGGCCGGCGCGTTGCGCCGTCATCGCGTAGGTGAACGCGCCCGCGGCGGGCACGAGCGGATCGCCGACGTCATGCAGCGCGAGCATCGGCCGGGTGAGCTTGCCGCTCGGCGTGTACCAGCGCGCCAGCCACGCGGCCGCCTTCGCGTCGGCGCGGTAGCGGCGCACGCCGGCGTTGAGCGCCGTGTCGTCGCCGGTGTTGGTGTAGATCAGATCGGCGTTGCCGAGCGGATTGCCGCCCGTGCGATGCTGCAGATCGCGGAAATCGGTCAGCGTGTCGGCGATCACGTCGGGCAGCGAGGCGAGATCGCCCGCGCCGTACCAGCGCAGCAGCGATTGCGCCGCCGCGGGTTTCGAGGCGAACGCAACTGCGATCTTCTTCGTCATCGCCTCGTCGGCGACGTAGCTCGCCGGCACCGGCACGAGCGGCGGCAGCACGCCGGGAAAATAGAAATCGAACGCGGCGGCGAGGGCGAAATCGCGTTGGAACAGCGCATCGCTCGGCTCGACCGCGCCGCACAGCGAGAGCGCGCCGGCGTAGATATCCGGCCGCTGCTCGATCGTCATCGCCGTGAGCGTGCCGCCCATCGACATGCCGGCGACGAGGAACTGTGCCGGTTTGCCGTGTTTACCGATGAAATATTGGCGAAGTCGCTCGGTGTCCGCCATTGCCTCTTCGAGCGCCCAGCCTCCCGCGGAGTAGCCCGACTGAATCACGGCGTACTTGCGCTGCACGAGTTGCGAGAGCGCCGGCGGCAGCGCTTCGTTTTGCGCGAAAGTCACC
This sequence comes from Rudaea sp., assembly GCA_036733825.1. GTDB lineage: Bacteria > Pseudomonadota > Gammaproteobacteria > Xanthomonadales > Rhodanobacteraceae > Rudaea. Next base: position 12,635 of record DAIMZS010000049.1, on the reverse strand, counting down.
GGCTTCTCGGTCGTGCCGTGGAAGAACACGACGACGCGGTGGTTCCAGTTGGCTGGGATGTCGATGCGGTACGCGGCGCCGGGGAGCGTGCCGATTTCGGTGAACGACTTGTCCTCGGCCCAGACAAATGACTGCACAGACAACAAAAGCAGAAAAGCGCCCCATATTCTCGTCATTCCAGCGAAAGCTGGAATCCAGCTTTTTTTCTTCGCTCTTGCGGAAGAGCATAAAAAGAAAAGGCTGGATTCCAGCTTTCGCTGGAATGACGGGCGCGGCGAATCGAACCTCATCCTTTCACGCTCCCAAGCAATAAGCCCTGCAGATACTGCCGCTGCAGCACGAGGAACAACAGCAACACCGGCAAGATCGTCACCACCGATCCGGCCATCATCAATTCATTGTCCTGCACATGTTCGCGCGAGAGGCCGGCGAGTGCCACGGGTGCGGTCTGCCAGGTCTGATCGCTCAGCACGATCAGCGGCCACATGAAATCGTTCCAGCTGGCGAGGAAGGTGAGCACGGCGAGGGTGACGATCATCGGTTTGAGCAGCGGCAGCACGATGCGCAGAAAGATCGTCCACTCGCCGGCGCCGTCGATGCGCGCGGCTTCGATCAGCTCGTCTGGAATCGAGCGCGCGTACTGGCGCACGAGATAAATACCGAGCGCACTCGCCAGCGCCGGCACGATCACGCCGCCATAGCTGTTGACCAGGTGCAGCCACTTCATCAGCAGGAACAACGGCATCATCGCCACCTGCAGCGGAATCAGCAGCGCGGCGAGGACGATCTGGAACCAACGCTCGCGCCCGGCGAAATGCAGCTTGGCGAAGGCGTAGCCCGCGCTCAGGTTGAACCCGAGCGAGCACAGCGTGATCGCACTCGCGATCAGAAAACTGTTGAACAGATAGCGCCCCATGCCGGCGTGCTCAAACAATTCATGGTAGTTCGCGAGCGTGGCATGCGCCGGCCACAGCGGCGGCGGGTTGTGGCTGGCCGCGCCCGGCTGCATGAACGACACGGAGAACATCCACAGCAGCGGCAGCAGAGTGAACAACGTGCCCGCGAGCAGCAGACCGTTGACCAGCCAGCTTGCCGCACGCGAATTCGTGGCGACGCTCATGCCGCGTCCTCCTTCGCACGCACAAGGCGCAGCAGCAGGCGCGTGATGACGAGGATCAGCGCGAACAGCAGGAAGGCGATCGCGCAGGCGCGGCCGAGATTCCACCATTTGAAGCCTTCCTCGTACATGAAGTAGAGCACGCTGACGGTGGACTGCAGCGGCTCGCCGCGCGTCATCACGTAGGGCTCGGCGAACAGCTGGAAATAGCCGGCGATGGTGATGATCGCGACGAGCAGCAGCACCGGCCGTAAGCCCGGCAAGGTGATGTGCCAGAACTGGCGCCAGCGCGAAGCGCCGTCGATGCGCGCGGCTTCGTACAAATCCTGCGGAATCGCCTGCAGCCCGGCGAGCAGGATGATCATGTTGTAGCCGAAGTTCTTCCACACCGCGAACAGCACGAGCGCGGGCATCGCCCAATGCGGATCGCCGAGCCAGTCGATCGGGGCGATGCCGACGAAACCGAGCGCGTAGTTGATCAGGCCGTAGCGCGTGTGGAACAGGTAGCGCCAGATGATCGCGACCGCGACGACGGTCGTCACCACCGGCGCAAACAACGCCGTGCGATAGAACCCCTTGAAGCGTGCGAGCGGCGAGTTGAGCAGCAGCGCCGCGCCGAGCGAGGTCGCGAGCGACAACGGCAGGGCGAGGACCACGAACCAGACCGTATTGCCGAGCGCTTTCCAGAACAATGGCGTCTTCAGCACGTCGACGTAGTTGTTCAAGGCGACGAAGCGCAGATTGTCGAGATTGGCCAGCGCGTAGATGTCGAAATCGGTGAAGCTCAGCAGCAGCGCCGCACAGATCGGCAGGACGAGGAACGCGCCGAGTACGAACAGCGCCGGTGCGACGAATGTCCAGGCAGCGCGTTCGCGACTCACCGGTGCCCCTCGCGCGCGAGCAACTTGCGCCGCTTGGCCAGGATCACGTCGTCGATCTTCGCATCGAGCGCGCGCAGCGCATCGTCCGCCGACTCGCCGCCACGCACGACGCGCTCGGCGGCGAGCTGCATTTCGTTGGCGATGCGCTCCCATTCGGGCACCTTCGGCGTCGGCTTGACCCGTTCGAGCTGGTCGCGGAACGCGTGCGTGTACTCGTCCTCTTCCAATGCGGCGAAATCCCAGGCGCCGCGGCGCGAAGGCAGGTCGCCGGTGAGCAAATAGAAGCGCTGCTGCTGCTTCACTTCGGAAAGAAATTCGACCAGCTCCCAGGCCAGCTGCTTGTGCTTGGACGACTGGAAAATCGCGAAGCTCGATCCGCCCGCCGCACCACCGCCCGGCCCGTTCACGCCTGGCAGCGGCGCGGTGCCCCACTTTCCCTGCACCGATGCCGGCAAGCGCCGCTTGAACTCGCCGATGTTCCACGGCCCGGTAATGTAGAACGCGACATAGCCCTTGCCGAACTCGTCCCAGACGTTCGGCAGTTGGATATTGCTCAGCGGCGGCGCCCAGTGTTCGCGGAAGGCGTCGACGTAGAAATCGAGCGTGCGCCGGAATCCCGCGCTTTCGAAATTGCCGCGCGTGCCGTTGTCGGTGAGCAAGGGTTCGTTCTGCTGGATGGCGAGATTGAGCAGCGGCTCGAACTCGTTCAGCGGCAGGTAGATCGCGTACTTGTCCGCGCCCTGGTTTTTCTTGATCGCCGCCATCGCGCGGCGCCATTCGTCCCAGTCGCGCGGCGGGTGGTCGAATCCGGCACGCGCGAGCAGGTCTTTACGGTAGAACAACAGGCGCGTGTCGACGTACCAGGAGACGCCATACAGCGCGCCGCCAATGACGTTCGTGTCCCAGATGCCGGCGAAATAATCGTCTGGGCGGACGACGTTCGACGCGTCGACGTAGAGCTGCAGCGGTTCGAGCGCGCCGAGCGTGGCGAATTCGGGAATCCAGGTGTTGCCGAGCTGGCAGAGGTCCGGCAAGGCGTCGCCGGCGAAAGCGGTGAGCAGCTTTTCGTGCGCGGCGAGCAGCGGCATGTTCTGCACTTCGACATGCACGCCCGGATGCGCGCGCTCGAATTCGGCGAGCAGCTCGCCGACCACCTCGCCTTCGCGGCCGAAGGTCCAGAACTTCAGCGTCGTGCGGTTATCCGGGTTTGTGCACGAAATCAGCAGCAGGCAAAACAGCGTCGCCAGAAATCGAAGCCCTCTCCCCCGAGCCGAGCTCGGGGGAGAGGGTTGGGGTGAGGGGGGGCTTTTGATCGAATACGGCGGGTTCACCAGTCGACCCCGACTTGAACATCATGCAAAGTAGTATGCCGCTGCCGCATACTTTGGACAAAGCCCCCTCACCCCACCCTCTCCCGCGATGAAAAGCCATCGGGGGAGAGGGCTTCGCCGCGCTATTTCTGCACCGGCTTGTCGAGCCAGCCGCCGGTGAATCCGGCACGTTTGAGACCTTCGCGAATATACGGATTTTTGCGCATCGTTTTCCAGACGAAGTCGCTGCGATAGTTCTCGATCATCGCAATGATCGGCCCCTGGTCGATGCCGATGTAGAGCGTATCGAACCAGCCCTTGTCCGGGATGACGCGGCCCGTGCGCAGCGGGCGGTCGGTGAAGGTGAAGCTCGGGTTGAACGCGTCGACGAAGCCGTATTTCGTATACAGATCATCACCGTAACGCTTCTGCATCTCCGCGATCGCCGGGATGACGATCTCGGGCGCGAACGCGATCGAACCGATCGACGCGGTCGGCGCGAGCGTGCCGTCGTCGACGATCTCGTCGATGCCGGCGCCGCGCGCGGTATAGCCGTAAAACGCCTTCGGATCGCTGGCGTAGCGGTCGGGTTCGCCGGGCTTGGCGTGGCCGCGCGGGCCGTTGCTCGCGGTGATCCCCCAAACGGTGGAGCTGTAGTCCTTCCATTGCAGCGGATTGTGGATCGCGTACTCGTGCTGCGCCAGCGCCGCGCGCTGGCTGTTGATGAAATAGTCGATGCCGCGCTGCTTCATGTAGTCGTCCTGGATGCCGCGGAAGTCGATCCAGGTGTGGCTGTACTGATGGGTGAGCGTGGCATGGAAACTCAGATGCTCCTGGCCCTGGAACGTACCCCAATACTTGGGATAAGTCGCCGTCCACGCACCCCACGCCGACGCGCCGAGAGGATGCGTCGGCGAGGCGAGCGCAAGCACATACAGCAGCATCGCCTCGTTGTAGCCGGCCCAGTCGACGCGGATGAACTGGTTTTCCGGCGTCCAGCCCATGGCCACGAGCGGCGGGCGCGCCGCCGCCCATTGCCAGTCGACGCGGCGATAGATTTCGTCGGCGAGGCGGCGGATTTCCTTTTCGTCCTTGTTGTTGCGGTCGTAGTACGACTGCGCGAACAGCACGCCGCCGAGCAGCAGGGTCGTGTCTATCGTCGACAACTCGATGTAGGGCGCAGAGTTGAAGCGCTTGCCGGTTTCCATGTCGAGGAAGTGATAGAAGAAGCCGCGATACCCGCTCGCATCGGGCGCGTCGCTCTGCGGCGCGTCGTGGAAGAAACGCAGCGTCGTCAGCGTGCGTTTGACCGCTTCGTCGCGCTTCATCCAGCCGCGCTCGACGCCGATCCCGTACGCGGTCAGGCCGAAGCCGACCGAAGCGATCGAGGAGAAATAGTCGTTGCCCGGCACCTGCGGCCAGTGATCCGGCATCAGGCCGTTCTTCGTATTGGTGCTGTCGACGAAGTATTGGAACGTGCGTTTCTCGACATCGTCGAGCATCGCCTGCTGCGCTTTCGGCAGCGCGGAAAATCCGCTTTCGGGGGCTTTCGCCAGGGCGGTGCCCTGCCAGCCCGCGGCGAACACAAATAAAGCAATGAAAACGTTTACATTCACGCGTTGAAAGAATTTTCGAAAACTCATGGTTACCCTCGATCAGAAATCCCGCGGCCCGTCCGTCGTGCGTCGCGCGGCCCGACCCCGTTTCCGCGCGCAAGGCGATTCGACTGTATTGCAGACAATTCGTTCCCGAAACGGGAAAAGATAATTCGACTCGGGCCGCCACCTCGGCGGCGGGGCCCGCCTCGAAGTCTCTTCGCTTTGCGCGCGAAGTGCAATGGATTGAACCCGCCGGCGAATCTAACCTTGGCAAAAATGCTGCAGGACGTACGCCGCATCGGCCCGCGCCGCCGCGCGCTGCGACTCGCTGAGGCGCGCATCCTGGGCGGCGAGAAAATCGTCGAGCGGCGCAAATCCATCGGGATCCGCACCTTGCCGGATCGCCTGTTCGCGCGTGCGTTGGACGTAGGCAATTTGATAGGCGTAGGCCGTCACCGGATCCGGAACCGACCATTGCAGCCCGCTCAACGCACTGCAGTCGCCCTCGGCGAGCAGATCTTCGGAAAATTCGCGCACCAGATCGCGCCGGCGCACGGCTTCGTCGAGATCGCTGGGCGGCACGCCATGCTCGAGATAGTCCTGGAACGCGTACTTGGCATAGTCCCGTTTGGCCTCGGCATCGCCGGCCAGCGCCGCGCGCTCGAGCCAGGACATCCACGCGCTCACCTGCGCCGGGTCGAGTCGGGCGCAGGCATCGCGCAGCGCGCGATCCTGCTCGGTCGATGCGGCGACCGCTTTCGCCTGCTGCGAGCGATCGGTCGCAACGCCGCTGCTGCGCAATGCGTCCTCGAGTTGCAGCTGCAGATCGATCCGGCGTTTCTCCAGTTCCTCGTCGCTGCCGCGCGCGGCGCGTGCGCAGCGGTGCAGCGATTCACCCAGGTAACGCATTGCCGTCGGCTCGCCGGCATTCGCCGGCGGCGTCATCGCTGCCGCCACGACGTCGGGCAAGTCGCCGGCCGACGGAGCCGCGACACGCAGCTGCGCCGGGGGGGATTTGGGCTGCCTTTTGCTCAGTATTTGGATGCGATCCCGATGCGCAGCCGACGGTTCGGACTTTCCGCTGCGTTGCGCCGAGTCGTGCGCCGTCGGTCCGCGCAGCAGCGCATATCCCGCCAAGACGAGGCCGGCGACGATGGCGAGCGTAACGATGACGATGACGGGTTTGCTCATCGAGGAAATTTGAATGAGGCGATGCAAGTCGGAGCCGCCGACCCACGGCGTCGTGCGGCTCCGAAAACCCGGCTACGGAATGACCGTGAGCTGCATGGTCGCGTTGTCGCCGGGGGAGTGCAGGTTCGAACTGCCGCGCACGTAACCCGTCACGGTGTACGTTCCCGTCGCCGAGATGCTGCCGTTGCACTGCCAGATCGGCGTATTGTTCGAACTATTGGTGGTACACACGAATTGGTTGCCCGCGTAGATATCGAAATACGCGTAACCGTAGCTGACGCCGCTACCGTAGATGAGGAACTGTGTCGAGGTGTTGGCGTGAATGCTGCAGCCGCTGTTGCACGGCAAACTGAATCGCTCGCTGGCTGAGCCAAGCACGGGAGTTGCCACAAGAGCCGCGAACAGCACATATCTCTTGAACTTCATCGCACTACTCCTTACTCGCTTTGGACAGCCGATTCCCGGTCACCGACTGCCGGAATTGGAGGACGACACTATCCGGGTTCCCAGTGATGGTCGGGCACGATCCCATATCGAAGCCCGACCTCGAAGCGCGTTCTTCCCGCGCGTGCGCGGGAACGAGGCTGCCAAGCGAACGCGCATCCCCTGATGGTGCAATCTCTTTTCACGGCCTCGGCGCCTTGCAATAGCGGTCGATGAAGGCCTGATGCGGCGGCATCACCTCCACGCAATTGGCGAGCACCTTCTTCACGCCATTGACCAGATCTTCGAGCTCGGCCTGCGGCATCTGGTCGACGAGCGGGTGATAACGTTCGGGCACGATGCGCTGGCCGATCATCACCTCGACCCAGCTCGGCTGGGCGAACATCTCTTCGGCATTGCGGTAGAAGCGGCCCGAGTCGCGGAACAGGCGGATGTTGTCGGCCAGCGGCTCGGGCACGGACATCGTGCGGCAATAGTTCCAGAACGGCGTGTCGTCGCGTTCGGTCGCGTAATAATGCAGGATGATGAAGTCGCGGATGCGTTCGATCTCGAACGCCGCCTGCGCGTTGTAGCGATCGCGCACCACCTGGCTGAAGCCCTGGTCGGGGAACAGGTTGATCAGGCGCGCGATGGCCGACTGGATGAGGAAAATGCTGGTCGACTCCAGCGGTTCGAGGAAGCCGCTGGCCAGGCCGATCGCGACGACGTTCTTGTCCCAGCATTTCTTGCGCTGCCCCGGCGTGAAGCGCAGCACGCGCGGATCGCCGAGCGCGCGCCCGTCGAGCCATTTCAAAAGATTCGCCGCGGCCTCGTCGTCGCCGATGTATTGGCTCGAATACACGTAGCCGTTGCCGGTGCGATGCTGCAGCGGAATACGCCAGGTCCAGCCGGCCTCGCGCGCCGTGCAGCGCACGAACGGCGTCGGCGGGCCGACGTTCTCGCACGGCGCCGCGACCGCGCGGTCGCACGGTAGCCAGTGCGACCAGTCCTCGTAGCCGGCCTTCAGCGTCTGCTCGATCAGCAGCCCGCGAAAGCCCGAGCAGTCGATGAAGAGGTCGCCGGCAATCTTCTCGCCGTTCTCCATGACGACGGCCTCGACGTAGCCGTCCTCGGGCCGCTGGATCACCTGGGTGACCTTGCCCTCGGTGCGGCGCACGCCGCGCTTCTCCGCGTAGCCGCGCAGATATTTGGCGTAGAGGCCGGCGTCGAAGTGATAGGCGTAGGCGATGTTCGCGAGCGGCGAGGTTTCCTTCACGTCGCGCGCCGACACCATGAACTTGCCTTTCAGCGCCGCCGCGGCGTTGAGCGAGTAGTCGTCCAGGCTGCTCGTCTTGCCCTGCTTATGCACCTTGAGCCAGTACTGATGGAACGGCAGCAGCCCGTAGTCGTGGCCGATCTGGCCGAAGCCGTGGATGTATTTGTCGCCGAGGCGCGCCCAGTCGACGAATTCGATGCCGAGCTTGAACGTGCCCTGGGTTTGCTTGATGAACTCCGTCTCGTCGATTTCGAGCGTCTGGTTGTACAGCTTTAGATGCGGCACCGTCGCTTCGCCGACGCCGACGATGCCGATTTCCTCGGATTCGATCAGGCGGATCGAATAGGCATCGCCGAAGACTTTCGCCAGCGCCGCCGCCGTCATCCAGCCTGCGCTGCCGCCGCCGACGACGACGATGTTCTTGATGCCTTTGTCGCTCATAGAAACAGATGCCCCAACCGACTGAATATCGCAATCATGATCATGCTGACGGAATAATTGCAAAGGAAACCGCTACAGAAGCACCCGCGCGCTCGTGCCTGCGAAAACAAAGCCCGCCGAGGCGGGCTTTGTGAAGAACATCCAATGCACCCTCGCTACCAGCGAATACCCGCGCTGAGGCGGAACGTACGCATCGGCGTGGCGATGTCGCCGGCGGGGTCGATGGTGCCGGGGGACGGCGCATAAACGCCGTTGTTGTAATAGCTGTACACCTGGATCGCGCTGTCCGCCCAATTGGTGTAGTTGAACACGTTGATGATATCGAGCTTCGTGTAGAACGTGATGCCGTGGGTCAGATCGAAGTTCTTGATCGCGGACAGATCGATCTGGCGCGTGCCGAAGATCGGCCCGCCGAACAGGAACTTCTTGCCGGGCGGATCGAAGACGCCATAGACGAGATGATCGTACGGCGGCGCCACGTTGCCATACGGATTCTGGCTGTCGGCTTCGTGCGGAATGGTGGTCGCCAACGTCAGCTTTCCGGTCAGCGTGATGTCCCATGGCACGTCGATCGACCCGACCGCCACCAAGCGATGCTTCGGTGCGGCGTTGGACGGAATGAACGCCGCGCCGGACAGGCTCGGATACGTCCAGAAGTAGTGCTCGTCGGTCAGGCCGTTCTGCGCGTTCTGCTTGCCGTCGGTGTACGTGTACGAGATGTTCGCGCTCCAGCCCGATTCCCTCGTATACGGCTTCTCGACCGACAGCAGGAGCTGAGTGGTTTTCGTCTCCAGCCCGTTCTGGCCGACGATCAAGTTGCCGAATCCCGGAGGTGAGCCATCCCACGGCAGGCCGCCCGTCGCGTTCAGATAGTTGCCCGGCGAACGCGCGTCGCGATTGCCGAGCGCCCAATAGAACCCGTCCTTGCTGATGATGCGCGCAATCGTCGCACTCGTGTTCCAGTCGCCGATCCGGTTGCGCATGCCGATGCTGAATTGATCGGAATACGGCGCCTTGATGTCGTTGTTGAGAATGTCGATTTCGCCGGTACGCGCATTCGGCGGCACCAGCGCGGCCAGCGCGGCGGGCCCGCTGAGATAGCTCGTGTTGAACGGAATGCAATTGGTTCCCACCGGGCAAGGACGCGTCGTGGTATTGAAATAAACCGTGTTGCCCGACAGCGCGCTCTTGGTGTACTCGAGGCCGAGATAGTCGTACAGGTTGCGGTCGTAGCTGCGGCCGGCGCCGCCGTAGATCACATGCTCCTCGTCGCCGTTCAGATCATAGGAAAAGCCCAGGCGCGGCTGCCACATATCCTTCGGCATGCTGCGGTTGTGGCCGTTGGCGATGTAATTGTTGATGTTGAGGCCGGAGGCCGCCAATGTCTGCGCGTAGGTCTGGCCGTTCGTCGCGCGCGGGTCGGGCGAATTGAAAGCGTCGACCCAAGCTTGCGGCGTGACGAAATCGGTGTAAGCCGGGTTGTCCTCGTAATCCCAACGCACGCCGAGGTTCAATGTCAGGTGATCGTTGACCGCCCAATCGTCCTGGATGTACGCGCCGTACTGCTTGTCCTTCGAAGTCACCGAAGGCGTGCCGCCGACGAAGGGCGTGTTGAAAGTGACCTTGTACGGATCGCCCAGGCCCGTCGGCGTGACGTCGTAGAAGAACGTCGGCGTGAGGCTGTCGTTCTCGCTCTGAAGGAGGTCGATTTTCTTGAACTTGGCGCCCACCTTGATGACATGGTCGCCGTTCCACTGGAAGGAATTGAACGTCAGATCGTCCTGAATCGAGGGGCCCTTCTGGCCCTTGTGCTGCACGGACAACGCCGACGCATTGCCCGCGATGAGCAACGTTTCGTCCGTTCCAGCCGACTTGATGTAGTTGTAGGTGATCGAATTCGTGCTGCCGTTGATCGCCGTGGGATTGAACAGCGCATTTTCATACGTCAACAGCAGTTCGTTCGTCCAAGCGTCTGCGGAATGCTGCCAGCGCAGATCGTAGCGCCGCTCGGTATTTTCATTGACCGACGCCGCCGAAGGCGCGGTCGTGCCGCCGACACCTTTGATGCCGGATTCGAGACGAACCTTCGACGAGAGCTCGACGCGATCGCGATCAGAGAATTCCCAATCGATCTTGCCGAAATACAGATCTTCCTTGAACGGATTCGCCGCCGGCCCGAGTTCATCGCGCGCGCTCGCAGGCAGGTAACTCGCCCAGACCGCCGGCACATCGTTCGGGATCGCCACGGGCGTCGGCGTGGAGTAGTTCTTGCCTTCGTAGGCAAAGAAGAAGTGCATCGCGTCCTGAATGATCGGCCCGCCGACTGCGAATCCGAACTCGTCGTCGTACGACTGGATCTTGCTGCCGTCGGCGATTTCGGACGGCGACGACTTGCGCCAATCCTGATCGGTGTGCGTGCCGAACACTTCGCCGTGGAATTCGTTGGTGCCCGATTTGGTCTGCGCCACGATCGCGGCGCTGCCGACCTGATCGAATTCCGCCTTGTAGTTCGACGTGATGACCTTGTATTCGCCGATGGCCAGCTGCGGAAACGGATTGCCTTGGCTCTGATTCTGGCCCGCCACGCCGCCGCCGAGCACGTAACCCTTCTGGCCCACGCCATCGATATAGACGTTGATCGCGCTCGTCGTCTGCGTGCCGCCGCGCAGCGACGACTGGCCGCTGTTCTGGTCGACGCTGAACTGCATGCCCGGAACCGTGTCGGCGAACTCCAGGAAGTTGCGCGTCAGCTGCGGGATGGTGTTGATCTGACGCAGCGAAACCGTGCTGCCGATTTCCGAGGTTTTGACTTCGGGCAAGGTGCTCGCGGTGACGGTGACGCCCTCCAGCGAGGTTGTGGGCGCCGCGTCCGACGGAGCGACCAAGTCCAGCGACGCGGTGGAGGCGACCGTCAACGTGATGGTTTTTTCCGTCCCCGGTCCGGCGTCCACCTGGTATCTGCCGGGCGGCAGAGCGACCAGCGCATAGCTGCCGTCGCTTCCGCTCGTCGTGGTACGACGCAGTCCGGTGTCCAGATTTTTCGCCGTGACCTGCATCTGCGGCGGCGCCTTGCCGCGCAGACCCGCATCGGACGATTGCGCCCAGCTCATCGCCGGCAGCGCTACCGTGGTGACCACGGCGCTGCGGATGAGCGTGGCGAGGATTTTCTTTTTCAAGGGCAGTGGCTTTCTCATGTTCTCCTCCCAAAGGATTTAAGGCGATGGTGCTTGTTGGTATGACTTGCTCGTGAGCGTCGGTCTCGCTTTCAATTGCGTTTCGATGATTTCTCCCCGCCGCCGCTGCTCGCGCGCACGACGACTTCACAGCCGAGGGTTTGCGCCGAGGGCCGCAGGCGGCCCGGCTTTTCGATCGCCGCGGCGACGCGCTCGAGCGCGTTGCGCCCCAGCTCGGCGATGCGCACGCGCACGGTGGTCAGCGCCGGCGTGACATAGCGCGTGACCGGAATATCGTCGAAGCCGGCCAACGCCACGTCCTGCGGCACGCCGAGCCCCGCTTCCGCGAACGCGCGCAGGCAGCCCACGGCCATCATGTCGTTCGCGGCGAACACGGCGCGCGGCGGCTTTGCGGCTTTCGCCAGCGCGCGCGCGGCGCGGTAGCCGGAATCCTCGCTGAAATCGCCCGCCACGACCTTGACCGCGGCCTTCGGCGCGAACGCCGCCATCGCTTCGCGGTAGCCGCGCTCGCGCTGCTGGGCGTCGAAGTTGTTCTCGGGACCGCTGACGAAGACGACGTTCGCGTGTCCGGCATCGAGCAGATGCCGCGTCATCGCGTAGGCGCCGCCGTAGTTGTCGATGTTGAGCACGTCGAACTGCGTGCTCTTGAGCGCGGAATTGAGCAGCACCGCGGGCGTGGATTCGGGCAGATTCGCGCGCAGAAACGCCGCATCGACGTGCGGCGAAAGAATGAGCATGCCGTCGACGCGGCCCTGCATCGCGCGCATCGCCGCGGCGGCCTCGTTGGCGTCGCCGTGCGAGGAGGACACGAGCAGGTGCAGCCCTTTCGCGCGCGCGGCCAGGTCGACGCCGCGGATCAGCTCGGAGAAGAATTCGCCGTAAAGGTCCGGAAGCAGCGCGCCGACAGTCTGGGTGCGCTTGGTGATCAGGCTGCGCGCGGCGCTGTGCGGCACGTAGCGCAGGCGCGCGGCGATCGTGGTGATGCGCGCGCGCGTCTCGTCCGTGACGGAGGGCGAACCGTTGAGCGCGCGCGACACCGAAGCCACGGATACCCGTGCCTCGCGCGCGACGTCTCGTATGGTTACCGCCATGCCTTCCGCCCTCCCGCGTCATGCACCACGACGTTGCGATCCGCTGTACGACTTTTTGGATTTGCGTTCTATGAACGGCTGCGGTCTCGCCGCCGAAATGTAAACGTTTTCAT